>JBEBGA010000483.1:0-1947 GCA_040081695.1 Pyrinomonadaceae bacterium | reverse complement strand
GTAGCATTCTGCCGATACTTGTTGAAATAGGTCGTGTAATTGGAGTATCCTACCGCTGATATGAACGCAATTAAGGCATACGAAGAGGTTGTCGATTTTATCGCCTCCGGCACGACACCGAAGAACGTAATCGCATTTCGCCCGTCTGAGGCGGCGCAGGAACGTGTTTCTGACCTGTTGTCGCGAGAAAAGAACAGCGGACTGTCAGGAGCGGAAAAGTCCGAACTCGACCACTACATGCAGCTCGAACACCTAATGCGCCTCGCAAAGGCCCGTGCCCGCGACTTTTTGACGAATGAGTAGCTACATCAGCCACGCGATTAGGCAACAGGTGGCAAGCCGCGCGAATAATGTTTGCGAATACTGCCTGATCGCGGAAGGAGACTCGTACTTCCGCCATCAGGTCGAACACATCATCAGCCTCAAACACGGAGGTTCGTCCGATCTCGAAAATCTCGCTCTCGCGTGTGTCTTTTGCAATCGCAACAAAGGCAGCGATGTCGCCGCGATAATACCAGAAACTAACCTTGCCATTCGGTTTTACAATCCCCGCATAGACCGCTGGTCAGAACACTTTCTAATTGACGGAGTACTTATAGTTGGCCTGACCGAGTCCGCCGAAGCGACAATTCGAATCCTGCAAATGAACCACGGCGATCAGATCCTCGAACGCGAGATTTTGGCCAAACGAGGCAACTACCCAAGCGAAGCCGCCAAGTTACTGATACTGGAGCATTGATGCGAGTAATCTTGCATTCTGAATTTCACATTGACCCGCCGGCGCCCTAAACGCCCGCTTCCGCGTCAGCATCGAATCCGAAAAACCACGAATCCGTAAAAAGGTAGCTCCCGTAGCAAAGTGACGCGAGACGAAATGCCCTCTTGCCTCCCGTCACGTCCCACTGCCAAATTCCAAGCATCCAGCACGTGTATGCGGGCGACAGCATAAAGCCACGGGTGCAAACCCGTGGTGGCTCCAACGAGAAACATCAAACCCGTATATCGGGCGATAGTTCACGATCCTTGGCGCGTGTTGTGTATTGCGACCATCCCTCGGTCTCTTCACTTACGGATACCCTGTCGCTATCTACGATAGCTCGCACCAAAATCCCAAACCATACCACGGGCTTACGCCGCGTGGCTTTATGCTGACACCCGCGACGCGGGTTAAATCGTCGGGTGTGCAGGCTCCCGACATATGTTGTTTTTGATGCCTTCATTGAGGTATCCTACCGGCGGGAAATGACGAAGACCAATTTTGACGATTATCTTGACCATCAGATGAAAGACTCGGAATTTGCCGCTCGGTTTGAGCAGGCGGGTGAGTCTTGTGAAGTGGCTCTTCAAATCGCGGCACTGCGTCAAAAAGCAGGATTGTCACAAAAGGAACTCGCCATCCGGCTAAAAACCTCACAACAGCACATCAGCCGCCTCGAATCGCCCAACTACGAAGGCCACTCCCTAGCCAACCTCCGCCGGGTAGCCGCCGCCCTAAACGCCCGCGTCCGCGTCAGCATAGAGGCCGAAAATCGTTGACATCCTTCAGCCGGACGCGAGAGACTCTGCCGCCATCATCTCCGGCTCCGCCGCCCCGCAGTGAACTAAATAGCTATGCCTTTCGGTCCTCGTAGCTACTTGACCTAAGGCAGTTACTTCGCTAAAGGTCTGAAAATTGCCATATTACAAGCCTGACCCTCACTCGTTCTAAGAATCGCGAATGTCGCAGGCCTAACCCCATCGTGACCCCCATCGTGCGGTACAGTTGCTCAGGTAAGAACAAAAGCTGATACATGGTAGAATCGGAGCATGCGACCGCTTCTTCTGCTAGCTACATCTTTCGCTTCCATGGTCTTTTTCGCTTATAGCTCTAGTGCTCAAAACACTCAGTTTGACATAATGGGTCCAGCTGGTTCACAACAATTCGGTTCCGTTCTAAAGGTCTTACCC
>JBEBGA010000482.1:0-1947 GCA_040081695.1 Pyrinomonadaceae bacterium | reverse complement strand
AAAACAGGCCGTTCGCATTGCTCGTAACGGTGCGTTCGAGCCCAGTATTCTTGTTTTTAATGACAACGGTCGCCCCCTGGACGATCGCGCCGTTCTGATCCTTGACCGTGCCCTCAATAGCGGCACTGCCCGAATCCGACTGGCCCGAGGCCGTAAATATAAGACAAATAGTAAGTATAGATAGAGTAATAGCCCTAGTGATGATCGGTTTCATGTTCACTCCTGTAAAGTGCCCGTCCGTGCGACGTTCCTTTCTTAAAATGTTTTTGCGGCAACTACCGAGAATATTGCTAAGAAGTTAACTGGATATGAACCGGGTGTTAAAAGAATGTTAATTCTCGGGATGGCTCAATAAAAAAAGACCCGCCAGATGGCGGGTCTTTGTAGCATTTAACGTTACAGCCTCTAGTTATTAGGAATAAATATAAGGCCGCTTACATTATCGTTGACCGGGACAATCTGTGGCGAGAACGAATATCGTCTTGACGCAACGGAGATTACATAGGTCTGTCCGGTTTCGAGATCGTCGAAATTGAAAACCCCGAGTCGGCCTGTTGTGACAAGTCGCGTTTCGCCGTCTGGGGCCGCGATCATAACGCGTGCATTGGTCAGGCCGCGGCCATCGCCGGACATTACGCGGCCGCTTACTGTCACCCCTGAGGCGGTAACCGCATTGCCGGTTCCGAGCGGAAGCACTTGCGAGAGATTTGTAGCCGTGTTGTTAACAGCCGTTCCATCGCCGCCTCCGGAAACCGTAGCGGTATTTGTAATATTGGGGCCGCTCGACTGATACGTCGGAAAGCTCACGGTAACCCAGATCTTAGGATAGCTAGCGTTTGCGGCAAGCACCGTATTTCGCGTACAGCTGTACGTACCTACATTACACGTCCAGCCTGTTCCTGACATATTTGTAACGTTCACGCCTTGGGGCGGTTGTTCCGTCACGGTCACGGTCGTGCCATTGGTCGAAAGAGCCCCGATATTCTTCACGTCCAACGAATAAAGCCCGGACTGGCCCAGATAGTAAGGCGCATAGCTCGTCTTTGTGATCGTCAGGTCGGGCCGCTGAGCGTCGGTCACGATGACATTGAACTGCCCGCCGCCGGCTCCATTACCGTTAGTGATGACGCAGCCAACCGGGTTAACCCCGATCGGAAATACGGACCCGCTTGCCGGAGAGCACTGAATGGTGCCGGTACAGGTCGCTCCCGTTGATGTCGGTGCTGAGTAATTGACTGTCGCCCCGGCTGCACTTGTTGACGCGACTGTTAGGTCGTTCTTTGTAAGCTGACACTGATTCGGCGTATTCGTGGGGGTTAGTGTTCCACCCGCACTCGATGTGTTGTTGGTAATAAATAGATCGTTTGTACTCGTAAAGACCGAAGAATTGTTTGTAAAGGTTGTTCCACCAGGCGATGCGGGATATGTCGCCGTGAGCAGGAAACTGGCAAATTGCCCTTGCTGCAAAGATGTCAGGCCAGTACAGGTTATATTCTGACCGACCGGTGCCGCACAATTAAAAGTCGGCCCCGCTGTCTGGGTCATCGATACAAAATTTATCCCGGCGGGCATAGAATCGAGCAGTTGCACATTTGCTGCCGGATCGGGGCCATCGTTTTGAACTGACAGGTTCCAGCGGATAATGCCGCCGCCCGATGGCAGTGTTCCGCCAGCCAGACCGCTGTCAATGAATTTATCTACTCTAACGTTTGCGTTAATATTTGCCGGATCTCTCAGACGGAAATTGATCCCACCTCTAAAATTGTTTTGAAAATCATCGAGTCGGACCTGCCAGTCGCCGCTGATCTGTGTTGTCGGATTTCCTGCGCAGGCCCCGGGGATCGCCGCGTTATTGAGCGGAAGAGTGTATGTTTGATTTAACGTTTCCCCTGTCAATTGGACTGTCGCGAAGAATGAACTGCACTGGTTATTCCTGCCGCCATATAC
>JBEBGA010000131.1:0-7776 GCA_040081695.1 Pyrinomonadaceae bacterium | reverse complement strand
TACTTCGCCAGTCAGATCGCTTTGCAATATCATTTTTGCTGCACCTGCCCGTTCAAGTGCCTCGGCATTCTTTCGCTGATGGTCGTCTGCCGCCGTCGGCAGCGGCACCATTATCGACGCCTTTCCCGCCGCCGCAAGCTCCGCACAAGTCGTTGCTCCGGCACGACAGATTACAAGGTCGCTCTTGCCAAATTCGACAAAGATATCTGAGATATACGGCCGAACATCCGCCCCCGAAAACGCCGAATCCGCATACGCCGTCTTTACATTATCAAAATCTGACTCGCCCGTCTGATGCGTGATGGTCAATTTTTCCGCAAACGGTTTTAGCTGTTCGAGCCCGCCTGTCATCGCCGTATTTATTGCTCTCGCCCCCTGCGATCCGCCAAATATCAGGACATGAAATTCATCCGTTCGCGGTTTCGCGACGACATCAAAAAACTCATGCCGCACCGGATTTCCGGTCACAACGCCTTTTTTGCCAAAGAATTGCAACGCTTCGTCAAACGTCAACGCTGCCTTATCGACAAACATCGCGAGCCGCCGGTTGGTAAAGCCCGGCAACGCGTTCGAATCCATCACCAGCGTCGGCACACCCATGATCGCCGCCATCAATAGTACCGGCCCCGAAACATAACCGCCCGCACCGACCACGACATGCGGTCGAAATTGACGGATGATCCGCCGTGCCTCAAGAAAGCTTTTTGGCAACACCGACAGCCCTTTGATCTTGCCCACAAGCCCGACATTCTTTAGCCCCGCGCTATTTATCAACGAAAGCTGAAATCCGCTGTCGGGCACGATCTTTTTCTCAAGTCCTCGAGCAGTGCCGACAAACAGCACTTCGGACTCGGCATCGCGGGCCATGATCTCATTCGCCACGGCAATTCCCGGATATATATGTCCGCCGGTCCCGCCGGCTGCGATCAATACTTTCATTTTCTCTTGCTTCGCCTTCGCTGCGGCTCGGCCTCTCCGCGGTCGGACTCTCCCGCAAACCTCGAGATACTCAATAATATCCCAACACCGATCAATGTCACGACAACCGACGAGCCGCCATATGATATGAACGGCAACGGAATTCCCTTTGCAGGCAGTATCGAAATAACCACGCTGATGTTAAACAGAGCCTGTACGATAATGCCGGTTATGATGCCGATTCCGAGCAGCTCCCCAAATCTGTCCGGCGCCATCACCGCCGCTCTTGCACCACGCCATAACAACAATCCGAACGCAATGACTACCGCCAAAGTTCCGACCAGCCCAAGCTCTTCGCCAACGACCGAAAAGATAAAATCCGAGTACGGGTATGGCAAGTAATAGAGCTTTTGATGCCCCTTGGCAAAGCCCTCGCCCAGCACGCCGCCCGAACCGATCCCCATCAGCGACTGACACACCTGATAACCGGTCGCACCGGCGTTCTCACGGCTGCATGGATCAAAAAATGCCATCAGCCTCGCAAACCTCCACGGCGCAAGCAACACCGCCGCCGCGCCTCCCACAACCAGCACCCCGACAACGCCAAGGATATATACAAGCCGTGCACCCGCCGCAAAATAGACAGTCGCAAAGATCGCCGACAGCACGATCACTGTACCGAGATCAGGCTCAAAAAATATCAGCCCTGCGATAAGTCCGAAAACTAACAAACACGGTAGTAAAGTCCGTTTGAATTCACCGACGAAGTCTTCGTTACGCGTCAAAAAGTACGCGAAGAATATCGGTAACGCGATCTTTGCAAGCTCAGACGGTTGAAACGAAAACCCGGCAAATCGTATCCAACGCCTCGCTCCATTGATCTCGGGAAAGCCGAATACAGCGACTAATAAAATGCACGTAACAGCCAATCCACCGTACACGACCCACGACTTTTGAAAAAAATGATAGTCGATGCGGCTGACGACATACATCCCGATCAGCCCGATCACCGTAAAGCCTATCTGCTTGTAAAAGTAGGTGTTCTGGCTGCCGCTGTCTGTTTCTTTCAACGAAAACATCGCCGACGCACTATAGACCATCAACGCGCCAAACAGGGCGAGCATCGCCGCGATGCCAAACATAAACCAGTCTATGTTTCGTTCCTGGGCCATTTTCTAAAACTCCCCTCCTAACGAAGGAGGGGTGGCAGCGGCTTCCGCTGACGGGGTGGTTCTCTTTGGTAGAGCACGAACAGCATCCTTAAAAACCGTCCCCCGTTCCTCAAAGCTCTTGAACATATCAAAGCTCGCACACGCCGGTGCAAGTAACACCGCATCTCCGCTCTCTGCGGCACTAAATCCTTTAGTCACAGCATCTTCCATCGTCCCGGCATGGATTATCTCGGAGCGACCGGTAAGCTGCGATTCAATATTGTCCGCATCCTCGCCGATCAGAATTAACGTCCGCACCGAGCTTTCAATCAACGCCACAAGCGGTGCGTACGGGGCATTTTTCCCTTTACCGCCAAGAATCAAAACGGTCTTGCCCTCACCGCCGCTTAGTGCTTCGAGGGCTTTTGACGTCGCATCTACCGAGGTTGCTTTCGAATCGTTGTAAAACCTCACGCCGTCGATCTCGGCGACGAATTCGATCCGGTGTTCAACGCCTTTGAAATTTTTGACCGTCTCACGCATCGATTCGGGGTCTGCTCCGCAGGCGAGGCCAGCAGCAAAGGCCGCCAAGACATTCTCGACGTTATGTAAACCCTTTAAAAAAATCTCATCACGTGTCGTCAGAACCTTCTCCTTACCGTTCGCACGGCAGACAAGCTCATTTCCCCTCAAGAAAAGCCCTTCTTCAAGCTCGCGTTTTACGCTAAACATTACGACGTTTGCAAGCAAACCGTTCGCCCAGTCAGCCGTTATCGGATCGTCGGCATTTAGCACCGCCACATCGTCCGGCGTCTGGTTCATAAAAATGCGGTGTTTTGCGAGTGCGTATTCGTGAAAGCCTTCGTAACGATCGAGGTGATTTGGCGTTACATTCAGGCAAAGCCCGACATTTGGCCGAAAATCGACTATGGTCTCAAGCTGAAAACTCGAGAGCTCGGCAACCGTCCACCCGTCCTCGTCAGATGATTCCGCAAGGCTCAACAGCGGCGTTCCGATATTGCCGCCGACCTGTGTCGAGATGCCGGCATCTTTTAGCAATTCACCGATCAGCGCGGTCGTCGTCGTCTTGCCGTTCGAGCCGGTGATCGCGACAATGCGGCCTTTCATATGGCGGTACGCGAGCTCGACCTCGCCAATAACTTCGCCGTCTTTGCGGTCAACGTATCTAGCGGGAATGGTGTTCGTCGGCACACCGGGCGAGATGACGACCAGATCGATCTGATCTAGCAACCATGACGGAATATCGCCGCCCATCAGCCCGACGTTCAATTCAGTTTTCAAAGATCTAGCTGCCTCGGACCAGCTCTCGACATCGCGTTTATCATGCAGGGCAACGGTTGCACCACGTTCCGCCAGGAACCTCGCCGACGCCACGCCGGACTTTCCGGCCCCCAAAACAAGTGCTTTTCTACCCTCTATGATCATCAATTCCCGATCTTGGTCCACCTTGGTCCACCTGGTCCGGACCGGACCAAAACTATCGCAATTTCAACGTGGTCAGGCTCAGCAACGCAAACAAGATCGCCACGATCACAAACCGAAACACGATCTTTGGCTCTTTCCAGCCAGACATTTCAAAATGATGATGCAGCGGCGTCATTTTGAATATTCGTTTGCCCGGTTGCCCGTTGCGTTTTGTCAGCTTGAACACCGAAACCTGCATCATCACCGACAAAGCTTCGATGATAAACACACCGCCGATAAACGGCAGCAGGAACTCTTGCTTTGTTAGGATCGCGACCGTTCCAAGTGCTCCGCCGATTGCAAGCGACCCGACATCGCCCATAAAAACCTCAGCGGGCGGCGCGTTGTACCACAAAAATCCAAGACTTGCTCCGGCCATTGCCCCGCAAAAAACGGTCAATTCCGCCGCCGCCGGATTGTGCGTTATGTCCAAACGCTCAGCCCAACGAGCATCACTTGCGATATAGGTCAGGCCCGTCAAAGCGGACATTGCAATAAACGTAACGCTGATAGCCAGGCCGTCAAGGCCGTCGGTCAGGTTTACCGCGTTTGACGAGCCGAGCAATATGAACACGATGAAAAGCAGATAAACGCCCGCCGGGATGACGCTAAAACCAAACGGTAGTGCCGTTTCTTTTAAGAAAGGGATGCTTAGATTCCACGTATAACTCGTAAAGAAATACAACACCCCCCACACGAGCAAGGCAGTCAATAACTGTCCCGCGAGCTTTTGCTTCCCCGTCAGCCCAAGGCTTCGTTTTTTGACGATCTTGATCCAGTCATCGGCAAAACCGACCGCTGCAAAAAGAGTGGTTGCACCTAAAGCAAGCCAAAGATAAAGCCCGTCGAGCTTTGCCCACAGCACCGTCGAGATAAAAACAGAACCGATGACGAGTATGCCGCCCATTGTTGGTGTGCCTTTCTTTTCCTGATGCGACGCTGGCCCTTCTTCGCGGATCTCCTGGCCAAATTTCAAATCGGAAAGCTTGCGGATGACTTTGCCGCCAAACAGCAACGAGATCAGCAGCGCCGTGATCGCAGCTATCGCCGTGCGAAACGTCACGTACTGGACGACGTTAAAAACCTTATAAAAATAGGGTGAATCGTATTCGGACCCGTAATTTCTGAAAAGAAACTGATAGAGGAAGTGATATAGCATCGTTTTTGTTCGGAGTCCCGCCTTTAGGCGGCCAACACTCTCATTCTCAAATACTGCCGCCTACAGGCGGTACTCCAAACTATGCCTCCAATTTGAACTTTTCCAACAACTTCTCGATGACCTTTTCCGTCCGCACACCACGCGACCCTTTCACCAATATTACGTCGCCTTTTGTGGCAAATCCCGCGACGATCTCACCCGCCGCGTCCGAATCAGCCGCAAACTGTGAATGTGTTAGTCCCCCCGATATTGCACCGTCAACTAATTCCTGACCAAATCCGCGAACACCAACAAGCATATCAACGCCGCTTTTTGCGACCGCTTCGCCTGTCTCGCGATGGATATTTGCGGCATCCGGCCCAAGCTCAAGCATCTCGCCCGCGACGACGATCTTTCGCTGACCGCTATTGCTGCCCTCAACGAGCGTTTTCACCATCGACAGCAGAGCGGTTGGATTCGAGTTGTACGAATCGTTGATAACGGTAAACCCTTCGGCAAAATGCAGCACCTCGCCGCGTTGGGGCGGAGGCTCGACTGTCTTGAGACTCTCAGCAACTTCACCAACCATCATCCCAAAACTGCGTCCGACCGCTGCTGCTGCCAAAGCATTGAGAATGTTGTGTTTACCGTTCAGCGGAAATGTCACGCCAGCCCTTTCATCGCCAAACGCTAGCGTAAATGTCGTCTCGCCAAAACGCTCAAACCTGATATTTTCCGCCCTGACATCCGCCGCGTTCTCAATGCCGTATGTGATCGTCCGGCCCTTGCTCAGCGGCTCCATCGCGGCGACACGCGGGTCGTCTGCGTTCAGAACGGCAACGCCACCGACCTTCATCCCTTCGACAAGCTCAGCCTTTGCTTTTGCAACATTTTCGATCGAACCCAGATGCTCGACGTGGACGGGCAGGACGTTTAGCTCGACCGCTACATCCGGCGGCGTGATACGGCACAGACGGGCGATCTCATTATTGGGTGTGGACATTCCCATCTCAAGTACGGCAACGTCGTAGCTTTTATCGTTTGCCAGATTAATGACCGTCAACGGCAGCCCGAGGCCGTTGTTGTAATTTTTGATATTGCGGAGGACCCTACGCCCGCTCGATGCCAAAATATGTGCCGTCAGTTCTTTTGCGGTTGTTTTCCCTGCACTTCCGGTAACGGCGACGACAGGTTTGTCCCATTCGAGATAGATGCCGTGTGCCAATCTCTGAAACGCCGCAATCGCGTCGTCGACAAAGATCAGACGGCCAAGAAACGGCGCCAATGCCGCTTTGTGTTCCGCATATCGATCCTCGCGAACGACACAGGCAACCGCACCTTTTTCAAACGCAGACCGGACAAACTGCGTCGAATCGTCAAAATCGCCGTTGAAACAATTGTCCTTGTATTCCGGCTGCGAGAGGGCAAAAAACATCCCCTCCGGCTGAACTTCACGCGAATCGATAGCAAAAGAACCCACTTCGCGGCCAAGCAAAGCGGGGTCTAGTGTGGACGCTTGAGCGTTCATATATCCGATGGCGGTTTCAAGTTTCAAGTTTTCGTATCTGCCGGTTCTGCGATCTCTCTTAACGTCACCCGCCGTTTCAATGTGGCGGTCATTTTGCCTTTTGCATCAAGTTTTTTATCCGTCGCTTTCTTGATGTCCTTTGTCTTGTTCTTATCGGCCGGGTCGGTCGGCTTTGTTGTCGTTCCCTTTTCGGTCTTGTCGCCAGATTTTGGTTTGACCGCATCAGCCGACGGCGTTTCAGGAATGTCGTTGCTTGCAACAAGCGTTTCCTGTTTGAAAGGCGCATCTTTTGCGACCTTCATATCCTCAAGGATCTGCTGTGCGACCTCACGAAAAACCGGTGCCGAGACCATACCGCCATCGCGTCCGCCGTTCTTTGGCTCATCCATCACGACCGCGACTACGATCTCTGGATTATCCGCCGGAGCCATCCCGATAAATGACGAGATATATTTGCTCGAATCAACCGATTTCGATTTGGCGTTAAATTTCCACGCCGTTCCGGTCTTACCCGCTGCCGTGTAGCCATTTAGCTGTGCACGCTTGCCGGTTCCCGTCAGCACGACCTGTCTCATCATCGTCCTAAGATCTCGCGCAGCTTGAGCGCTGACCACCTGTGTTTGCTTGGGTTCGGTGATCTTTTTAGCTTGCTCATTTGAGCCGCGAATTTCCTTGATAATGTGAGGTTGGACCCTAACTCCGTCATTTGCTATCGTCGCAAAAGCCCCTGTTATTTGCAACGCCGTCACGTCAATTTCATAGCCGATTGCCATTGATGCAAGAGAGTCGCCATTCCACTTTTCAGGCGACCTGACGAGGCCCTGCACCTCACCCGGCAATTCGACGCCGCTCTTGGCACCAAACCCAAGTTTCTGCACCATCGAATAGAAATCATCCTTGCCCACGCCGAGAGCAGTTTTGATCGCACAAACATTGCTGGATACCGCAAAAGCCTGCGAATAATTGACACGCCCGACGCCGTGCGGATCTGTAAATTGGCGATCCGCGACCTTGATCGTACCGTTTCCGGGATCGATCATATCGTTTGGCGTAAAGAGCTTTTTCTCTAAGCCCGAACCATATGTGATCAGCTTGAAAACCGATCCCGGCGAATAAACGGACTGGATGGCCTTATTGCTAATGTGCTCCGCGGCCGTCTCAGTAATGATGTTCGGATCAAACGACGGATAATTTGCCATCGCAAGGATCTCGCCCGTTTTTGGCACCATCACAATGACCATACCCGATTTTGCTCCGGACGCACGCACCTGTTTTTCCAGAGCCTGCTCGGCCATATACTGATATGCCGAGTTGATCGTTAACACGATGTCGCTGGGCTTTTCTCGTTCGGAGGTCGTCTCATCGTAAACGCGGCCCAGGCGATCTCTCTCCTGCAGTGTCCTGATAACTGCTCCGTGTAAAACGTCATCCTGTGATTGCTCGACACCTGCCTTACCGTCGTCCTCGGCATTGCTAAAGCCGATGACCTGCGCCGCGAGCGTGTTGTACGGATAGCTGCGTTTTTGATCTTCTTTCCAGTGAAGCCCTGTAAAATT
>JBEBGA010000481.1:0-1961 GCA_040081695.1 Pyrinomonadaceae bacterium | reverse complement strand
GGACAGAAATATTGGCAGATATTGCCGCTCGGCCCGACTTCGATGGGAAATTCGCCGTATTCGGCGTACTCTGCATTCGCTGGAAATACTTTGCTTATCTCGCCTGACGCTCTCGTGGAGGACGATCTCGTTTCTGCCGCTTCACTCAAAAATGCTCCGCAGTTTGTCACAATCCGTGTCGATTACAGTGCCGTCGCCGAGTTCAAGAAATCGCTGCTTGCCGAAGCCTTCGAAACCTTCAAAGCATCGGTCAACTCACCCCTAGCCGATGAATTTTCGTACTTTCGCCACGAGAATGCGTGGTGGCTCGATGATTACGCTGTGTTTCGTGCTCTCAAGGCGTCGCACGATAACGCGTCGTGGAACGAATGGGCCGAACCGCTTCGCAGCCGTGATCCTGACGCTCTCACGCAAACCAGATCGCAGCTTGCAAGAGAGATCGAGGCCGAGAGGTTTTCGCAGTATCTCTTTTTCCGTCAATGGCTTGCGGTCAAAAAGCACGCTAATGAGAATGGCGTCAGTATCATCGGCGACCTGCCGATATTTGTCGCTTATGACTCGGCAGATGTGTGGTGCAACCAGTCGAAGTTCAAGCTGAATGAGGACGGCTCGCCCAAGGTCGTTGCCGGTGTGCCGCCAGATTACTTTTCGAAAACCGGCCAACTCTGGGGCAACCCGATATACGATTGGCAGGCGATGCTCGCCGATAATTTCAACTGGTGGACGGCACGAATAGCCTTTTCGTTGAAGCTCACCGACGCTATCCGGCTCGATCATTTTATTGGCTTTGTTCGCAATTGGGAGGTTCCGGGCGAGGACGAAACCGCTGAGAACGGAGCGTGGACAAACGTTCCCGGTCGCGAGTTATTTACGATCTTAAAGCAACGTCTCGGCGAACTTCCGATCATTGCCGAAGACCTCGGTTCAATGACACCGGAGGTCGAGGCTTTGCGCGATGACAACGGTTTCCCCGGAATGCGCATTCTGCAATACGCCTTCGGCGGCGACGCGTACAACCGCGATCTGCCACATAATTACAACCAAAACACCGTCGCCTACACCGGTACCCACGACAACGATACGACGGCCAGCTGGTACAAGTCAGCTCCAAAGAACGTCAAAACACACTGCCGCAAATACCTCGGCGTCAGCGGCCGCGACATCGTGTGGGACATGATCACCGCCTGCCTCGCCTCGACGGCTGATACTGCGATTGTCCCAATGCAGGACATTCTTGGCCTCGGTAGCGAGGCTCGTATGAATACACCTGCCACGGCGAGCGGAAATTGGGAGTGGCGGCTTACGGAAGAACAGTTGAACGACGATATTGCAAAGAGACTCAGTGGTTTATCTGAGACCTATGGTAGAAAATAGGATTTTGCGAAATCGCGTCATTCGTTTCAATTGAAGCACTAAGTGCCAGCTTCGGCCTTGCCGCCTCGCACTGCGGCGATGGCTATGCCTCGCCGGTGATCGCGACCCAAAGAATCCCAATTTTCGCACTTCGTGCGAAAATTGAGGGAGCGTGGTGAGCCCGTATCGGCGAGGCAAGCCATCGCCGCAGTGCGAATAAGGCAAAGCCTGAAGGAGTTCGATTCGCTAGTCCACCTTTGGTTTGTGTAAATAACAGAGCCCGACTCTTGACCGCGGTGGTGTATATTCAGTCTAACATCCCTATTTATTTGACTTAACACTCATTTTCGCGTACAACATTACCTGTTTTCATCTATAAAAGTTAACGGCGATTTGACCCGAAGGTTTGCTCTTTATGGCATCTAATCTGGTTTCGATTCAGCGGCGTGGTTTTGGACAGACGATGCGTAGGGACGGCTGGTGGGTCGCTCCTTTGCTGACGTTTATCGGCCTTGGGGCTTTTGTCGTTTATTCTACGTGGGCCGCTTTTCAGGGTAATCACTATTGGGTTCCCGGCACGGGCTATCTATCGCCGTTCTATTCACCGG
>JBEBGA010000480.1:0-1967 GCA_040081695.1 Pyrinomonadaceae bacterium | reverse complement strand
CATTATGGAGGCACAAATAAAACTTGGCCGTATCTTCGGGATTCAAATCGGTCGGCATTACAGTTGGCTGATCATTGCCGTGCTGATTTCGTTATCGCTTTCGAGTTATTTTGCCGGGGCACATCCTGACTGGAGTCGCGGCGTAATTTGGGCAATGGCGGTCGCGACCGCTATTTTGTTCTTTGTTGCCATCGTTCTGCACGAACTGTCCCACGCCACGGTCGCCAAAATGCGGGGCTTGCCGGTAAGCTCGATCACGCTTTTCGCCCTTGGTGGTGTCGCACAACTCGACAAAGAACCAGAAGACGCAAAAACCGAGTTTTGGATGGCAATTGCGGGTCCAATCGCGAGTTCGGTTATCGGGCTTGTCTGTTTGGGGCTGGCTTGGACTCTTGGCTGGTCGCCCTCATCGGAACCCGTTACGCCGCTCATGGCAATGCTGGTTTGGCTCGGTTACATCAATATCGTGCTGGCAATCTTCAATACAATGCCGGGGTATCCGATGGACGGCGGACGAGTACTGCGAGCGGTCATTTGGTGGATCACCGGCAACGCGAACCGGGCAACGCGAATCGCTTCCGTGACCGGACAATTCATCGCCTTCGGCTTCATCTTTTTAGGCTTGTGGCAGTTTTTTTGGTGGAGCGGGTTTCGGCGGACTGTGGATGGCGTTTATCGGCTGGTTTCTTCTATCCGCCGCCAAAGCAAGTTACTCCCAGGTCGAATTAAAGGAAAAACTACAAGGCGTCATTGTCGGCGATCTGATGTCTCGGAATTGTCCCGTTGTGGGCACGAACGAAAATTTGCAGTCATTTGTTGACGAGTATCTGCTCAAAACCGGACAGCGATGTTTTATGGTTACCGAAGACGGTGAACTCGGAGGGCTGATTACTCCGAACGAAATAAAAACAATCGAACGCTGTCTGTGGCCTTTCAAAACAACCTCTGACGCGATGCGTCCGCTTGAAGATCTTTTCACCGTAACGCCGGAAATATCCGCCATCGAAGCCTTGGAAATCATCGGACACCAAGGTGTCAATCAACTGCCCGTTGTCGAGAACGGAAAACTCGAAGGGATCATCTCGCGTGAGCAGATCGTCAATTATTTATTTACCCGAAAGGAATTGAATTTGTAACTGAATTAGCAACCGGATGACACACACATTTCCACTATTACAGGACCTGATTTTGATCTTGCTTCGTATTTGTCGAAATTGTTTACCGCGGGGCGTGTTGCGTAGACACTCGATTCATCCCACGAGGTCGCCCTCGTATCTGAAGATAGTCGTTTTAAATCTTCCGGCGAATATTCCAGCGCTTTGCCAGAGTCGCAATCGCGGCCTTATGTTCAGTCGCCGAATCGATTTCGCTAACGCTCACCTGAAAGTCTTCGACTAAGCGATTATGTCGGTTGTAAATCAATCCACGTACTGCCAGACTCTGCCCGCTTTCCCAGGTGTCCCGAACAGCCGTCGTGCGCGAGGCGGCGGCAACTTGTTCGATAACATTTAACTCGCAGAGAGCATCGAGGCGGTCAGACGTATCTGCGATACGGTCGAGAAGAAATCTGTATTTTGCCGCCACCCCGACGACTGGGTTTAGCCAATTGCTCAAAAAATCAAAATGGCGATCCGCGACCGCAGTTGCCACTCCCCGACAACCGTAATGCCCACAGATGACGATGGTTTCCACGCGGCAAAGATCGACTGCATACTGCATCGCCGAAAGACAATTGAAATCGCTCACGGCGACGAGGTTGGCGATGTTGTCGTGAAAAATAATCTTCGGCAAAGATGGTATTGCAACGTCGCCCGCTCCGGGTATATCCGAGCACCCGATCCAAAGACAGTTTTTAATATCATCAAACATTTGCTACGACCAAATAATCGCGATCAAGGTGGATAACTTCATAATCTACTACGCCGGAGCGAGCGAGAATGTCATGCATCTGGGCCTCGCGATAGAGG
>JBEBGA010000479.1:0-1969 GCA_040081695.1 Pyrinomonadaceae bacterium | reverse complement strand
AGGAATCCAACACGTTCATTGCCCAGCCCACGACTCTTCGTCACTTTGAGGAGGAACTGCTGGTTACGGGGGACGCACTGCGCCGGGCATTTGAGGGTACGCATCACGAAATAGGGGGGATGCTCCATGCGCTGGATCCACATTCAAATTACTTTGATGCAAAGGAATTTGAGGAGTTCATGACCGAACAGCGATCGCAATACTACGGGATCGGGGCAACGATAGGCGATCTGAGTGACGCTGATGGAAAAGTTCAGGCGACGTACATTAAGGCCACGTTCGAAGGCGCTCCGGCTAATAAAGCCGGCCTGCTTTACGGCGATAAGATCGTTAGTTTTAGTGGGCAGCGCGTACAACCCGACGGAAAAATAGTCGAACTTAAGAATGAATCTTTAATCGGCAAACCCTTTCCTGAGGTCCGTTCGTATTTACGCGGCCCTGAGGGCACAGCAATACGTCTGACAGTGGAGCGGCTTGCGACCGGCAAGCTAGAGACAGTTGAGATCACTCGCGGAGCAGTTCCCCAACCTTCGGTCAGCGAAGTTTATATGATTCGCCCCGGAGTCGGTTATATGGCTCTTAGGGGTCAATTTACCCAGACCATCTCGAGCGAGTTTATCAGAGGCCTCCGTCAGTTGAAGGCCGCGGGAATGCAGCAGCTTGTCATTGATCTTCGTGACAACGGCGGCGGATTGGTCAATCAGGCAAAGAATATCGCGAATGCTTTTCTACCTTATGGCCAGACGATCTTTTCGCAGAAAGGCCGTTTAGAGGGCGTGAATGAAATTTATCCGTCCGAAAACCGTTCGCCGGATAGGTCGCCGATCGTGGTTCTTGTCAATCGAAATACAGCTTCCGCCTCTGAGATACTCGCGGGTGCATTGCAGGATCATGATCGCGCTTTGATAGTTGGAGAAAACACATTTGCCAAGGGGCTGGTCCAATATCCGTTTCGTCTGGAACACGGCACTATGCTGTTACTGACTATTGCGAAATATGAGACTCCCTCAGGACGAGCTATTCAGCGCGATTATTCTAACGGCGATTTATACAATTATTTCACAGAGGGTGGTAGTTACCGCGATGAGGGAACGCCCACAGACAAGCCAAAGGGACGCGAAAGCAAAACTGATACCGGCCGCAGCGTTTATAGTGGCGGCGGTATTAATCCGGACGTTGTCCTCAAGCCCCAAACGATCCCTATTGAACGAGCAAGATTTCAGCAAAAGCTTGCTAATCCGGTATTAGCATTTGCACTGGAATTAGTTTCGGGCCGCACTTCTGCGTTTTCAGCTTACACCGTCAATAAACCGATCGTTTACGACTACGACATCAAATCGAACGATTTCCCTGTTAACGAAGCCCTATATAGTGCTTTCAAAACGTTTGCTCAGGATAAATACAAGATTGCACCTGCACTTGTTGACCGGGAGCGTGAGTATGTCGAGCGTACATTGCGATCCGAATTTGTAACGGCTGCGTACGGGTCGCAGACATCGTTTCAGGTCTTTAATGAATACGACGATCAGTTGCTCAAGGCAATCGAACTTTTTCCGCAGGCAAAGCAACTCGCACTAAATGGCGAGCGAGCACGAGTTTCGGGCACTACTCCAAAAGCTCCGATCAACTGATCCGTTCGGCTAGTTAAAAGAAAAAGCACGAGTTACCAAACTCGTGCTTTTTTGGCTTAAACGGCCCACTTTAGAAAAGCCAACGGATCAGATAATAGAGCCCTACTCCCAATCCGATCAACAGAGAAAGGGCGGCAATTATCAGGCCCGCTACAACGAACTTAAACTTTTTATAACGGTTCTCATCCGGCGGCGATAGCTGATTTTGCGGAAAATATGGTGGTGGTCTGTTCATGCGTTTAGTTTAACGTTCAGTGTCCAAAGTTCAAAGTTACCTTGGCAGCGGTTGTTCGAGATTTGCGAGTCCATAAGCCAAAACCGTCATTACAGAGCTAACC
>JBEBGA010000478.1:0-1972 GCA_040081695.1 Pyrinomonadaceae bacterium | reverse complement strand
TGAAACACTCGGACGGCGACCGTTCGAAGACGATCAAGCTCGCGACGGTTTATTCCGCCGGGATCATTGCAACATTTTCGCTGTTGGGGATGCTGCTAGCGGTGGCGTTCGGGGCCGCGGGCATCAATTTGTTTGCGGCAAATCCGTGGGTCAATCTCGTCATCGGTGCGATCTTTCTGTTTTTTGCATTTAACCTTTTTGGCTTTTACGAGATATCGATACCCGCGTCAGTTTTGACCAAACTGGACAAAATAGCCCGTACCGAAGAGGGCAAGGGCAGTGCGTATCTCGGGGCTCTGCTGATGGGGTTGACCTTCACACTCACCTCATTTACATGCACCTCGCCTTTTATCGGAACGCTGCTCGTTTCGACCGCGCAAGGCGATTGGAAAATGCCTTTGCTCGGGATGCTGGTGTTTTCAACCGTTTTCGCACTGCCGTTTTTCCTGCTTGCGACGGTGCCAAAGCTGCTCTCGTCGCTGCCGCGTTCGGGCGGCTGGCTCAATTCGGTCAAAGTCGTGATGGGCTTTCTGGAGATCGCCGCCGCGATGAAGTTTTTGTCGAACGTCGATCTTGTTTGGGGTGCGGGCCTTAGCTCCAGCGGTGCTCTTAATTACGGCAAGATATTTACCCGCGAGGTCGTGCTGATAATCTGGGTCGTGCTCGGCCTTGGCATCGTTACTTACATTCTCGGGCTGTTTAAGTTCAAACACGATTCGCCGATCAAAAAGATCACTCCACTGCGTATCCTCTTTGCGGTAGTCTTTTTGGCTCTTTGCGTTTACCTGTCAACCGGGGTTCTCGGCCGCAAACTTGGCGAACTCGAATCGTTTCTGCCGCCAAAAAATAAAGATTCCATTTTCAACGTCCTCGGCAACCGCCATGAAGAGCTGCAGTGGTTAAGCAATAATTACGAGGGTGCATTGCAGCGGGCAAAGGCCGAGAATAAGCACGTATTCATAGATTTCACGGGTTACACCTGTACAAACTGCCGTTGGATGGAGGCGAATATGTTCGTTCAGCCTGCGGTGAAAGCTGAGATGGAGAAATTTGTTCTGGTCAGTCTCTACACCGATGGCGATGGCGAGATCTACGAACGGCAGCAGCAGCTCGAACAGGATATGTTTGGCACCGTTGCGCTGCCGTTTTATGCTATTGTGGATGCAAACGGAAAAACAATTGCGAGCTTTCCCGGGCTGACCCGGAACGAAGACGAATTTATCGGCTTTCTCAAACGAGGTCTGCAGTAGGTAACGAGAGATGCGGTTTCTGATCACAATATTACTTTTCTCGGTGGTGTTTGCCTCAACAGCGAATGCCCAGCTAAGTATCCAGGCGATCGACGTCGCGGGCGACAGCATTTCCAAAGGCTTTAACGCGAGCAGCGGTTTTCCGTGCTCGAACGGCGATCAGGAAAATTACAACTGGCTCACCAGCGATACGCACGGAGCAAACCTCTGCGGGACGGGCAGCGAGGGTGTTTTTAGCCTGCTCGAACGGCTTGAATGTCAGACATCGTCGAGCGTTTTGGCACCCACACCAAATCATGCCGCGTCCGGAGCGACGCTCTTGGGCAATTTTGCGTCACAGGCCGGTAGTATCCGCACATATCTTTCGGCACAAGCGGGAAATCGGCTTGCCGTCGTATTTCTTGGCCATAACGACAATTGCTCGGGCACGATCGCCAAGGCAAACGCCTCGTGCTCAAGCACCGATCTCGACCCCACAAATTACTGTAAAACACGCCCAGAATCGTTCGAACGAGAGCTGCGCAAGGGGCTGGATACGCTTATGGCGATCGGCAATACGCGTATCGGCGTCGTGTCTCCCGTTCGCGTGTCGCAGCTCTGTAATTTTGGCAGCAAATCTAATTGTCAGCTTGTCGGTTCGTGCAGCTTTTTGTGGGGTGTGGTCAATATTTGCGGTTCATTGACGCGTGACTGCTCAAACACGCGGATCATCGATTCTTACA
>JBEBGA010000477.1:0-1975 GCA_040081695.1 Pyrinomonadaceae bacterium | reverse complement strand
CGGGTCGCCGACGCCCTAAAACGCGAAAAGCTCGAAACCCCGCTGATCATGCAGGTCCACGACGAACTGCTTTTCGAAACCCCGGAAAGCGAGATCGAAGCCGCAACCGCCATCATCAAACGCGAAATGGAAGCCGCGGCAACCCTCGATGTTCCCGTAACAGTCGAGATCGGCGTTGGCGACAACTGGATGGACGCAAAGTAGGTATGTGTTTGAATAAGAAATTACTGGTAGCTTTAGTACTTGTTATGAGCGTCTTTTCGATATTCTCACGAGGTCAAACAACGAAAGAAGCGACTTTTTGGAATTGGTTTTTTCGTAACGAAGCTCGTATCTACGACTTAGAGAAAGATCAGAATCGGATATTTACGGAGTTGAGTTCAGAACTAAAAAAGATAGATGCAAATCTAACCTTTGAGTTTGGACCGATACAGCAAGGTATTCGGGACTTCGTTATCAGCGCTGACGGAATCAAAAAATCATTTCCTATCGTTGTCGACTTAGCGGACAAGGCTCCGAAATTGCTGCGGTTCAAAATAATTAAGTTTCGCCCTCGGCGTCCACCTTTTGCTGAGATCAAATACGAAGGGCTTACGATAAGGCTTGAACAAATCAAGTTCTCGATCGAACGCGATGGCGACAAGGCAGGTATCACTATCTTTATTGACGGATTTAACGATGCCAAAAGAAATGCGTACGTCGGTGTCGCCTTTCTTTATCTAGATAATTGTTTAGGTGAATATGACGTTGAAACTAAAGTGGGAGCTATCGAGGTCAAAGCATTGACAGAACCCTCGAAAACCGAGAAGGTTCCGCTCGCACAAATTGCTTCTACCTTCGATTCATTCTTTGCTAAGAATCCAAATGAAGACTAAACGAACCACAGTCAAACGCATCCCCAAACGCGGTGCTTACGACCGTGAGGCGATAAACGCCATTCTCGACGAAGCCTTTGTCTGCCATGTAGGGTTTGTTGTAGATGGCCAGCCTTACGTTATCCCGACGGGTTATGCCCGGGTTGGCGAGGATCTTTATATTCACGGCTCGGCGGCGAGTAGGATGATCCGCGAACTGTCGGCGCGCATTGAGGTTTGCGTGACCGTGACGATACTTGACGGGCTGGTGCTCGCACGTTCGGCGTTTCACCATTCGATGAACTATCGCTCCGTCGTTGTTTTGGGGCGTGCGAAACTCGTCACCGACGCGGAAGAAAAATATGACGCGCTAAAAGCCCTCACCGAACATTTTGTCCCCGGCCGCTGGGACGAGGTCCGCTGGCCAACAGAACTAGAACTGAAAGCAACCAGCGTTCTCAAGTTGCCGATCACCGAAGCCTCCGCAAAGATCCGTACCGGCCCGCCGATCGATGACGACGAAGATTACTCAATGAACATCTGGGCCGGCGTGATCCCGCTCACTCTCACACCGCATGACCCGGTTCCCGACCCAAAGCTCGCTCCCAATATCAAACTACCCGATCATCTGTCTCCATAGCGGTTCTGACTATTCCTGATTCATCGTATAATCGCAAGATATGAAATCATTGATGATCGCCCTTGCGCTGGTTCTCATTTCCATCACGATGGGCTATTCCCAGAGCGACCACGGGAACATTCCACCCGCTTGGCAGACGACGGCGGAAAAGACCGATTATAAAAAAACCTCGACGTATGATGAGGCTGTAGCGTATTCGAAAAAACTTGCGGCGGCGTCAAAAGGGCTGATTGTTTATAAGAGCTATGGCAAAAGCGGCGAGGGGCGGGAGATGCCGCTGCTGATCGCGGCGTCGGGCGGGGCTTTTACGCCGGAGCTGGCGCGGAAACAGGGCAAGGCGGTCGTGCTCGTGCAGGCCGGTATTCACGCCGGCGAGATCGACGGAAAGGACGCCGGGCTCGCGCTCTTTCGCGACATCGCCATTACAAAGACGCGCGCCGATCTTTTGAAGGACGTCGTCATCCTGTTCGAGGTCATCTAC
>JBEBGA010000476.1:0-1976 GCA_040081695.1 Pyrinomonadaceae bacterium | reverse complement strand
CCGGCGGCGAGGATCATAGCTTTCATACGGGCCCTGATACGGTCAGCGAAATTTAGATGATAGCAAAATGCCGCGTGAGACGCGTCTCTCAAAGTTTAACAAATATGAAATACGCCGCGACTTGCTACCGATGCACATTCTGCTCTATCGTGTAACCAATCGACACCATGATTAAAAAAAATGATCGCCGCGAAATTATCGGCTGGATGACCTATGATTGGGCCAATTCGGCGTTTTTCACCGTCGTCGTGGGCGTGCTGATCGGGCCGTATCTCCTGTCTTTGGCCGAGACAGCCGTCGGAACTGACGGCGTAATACTCGACCTGTTAATTTTTAAGGTCACGCCAAAAGGTTTACCGGCATTTTGTACCGCAGTTTCTGTCATATCGATGGTCATCTTTCTGCCGGTGCTCGGAGCGATTGCCGATTATACAAATCTGAAGAAGGTTTTGATGGCGGGGTTCTGCTACACGGGCGTGATCGCCGGTGCGCTACTGTTTTTCGTCACCGAATCGTACGTCGTGTGCAGCCTGCTTTTTATTCTGGGTAATATGAGCTTTGCTGCGGCAAACGTCTTCTACAATGCTTTTCTGATCGACATCACCAGCGAGGACCTGCGCGACAAAGTTTCAAGCTATGGATATGGAGCGGGTTATCTGAGTGGGTTTCTCGTACTACTGCTCAATCTGGCTTTCCTCGCCAATGCCGAAACCCTCGGCATTTCGACAGGGACGGCGGTTCGCATCTCGTTCCTCTTCGCATCGCTCTGGTGGGGATCGTTCGCGATAGTCACGTTTCTGCTCGTCAAAACGCGCGAACCTGAAAAGGCGTTGCCCGAGAAACGAAATCTCGTCAGCGTAGGATTTGGCGAGATCTGGCAGACCCTCAAGGAACTGCGACGGCTGCGATATACGATGCTGTTTCTGATCGCCTATCTGTTTTATAATGATGGCATCCAGACCGTGATCCTGCAGGCATCGGTCTTTATTTCCTACGAACTATTCACGTCAAAAGGATTGCCGTCGGACAGTTCGTTCTTATTGATAATCTTTTGCATCGCCCAGATCTCCGCATTTGCCGGGGCTCTTATCTTCGAACGCATCGCCCGCGTCCTCGGTGCCAAACGAACGATCATGGTTGCTCTAGCCATCTGGTGCGGCATCGTGATCTATGCTTACGGCTTCTTTGAGACAAAAGCGCAGGCGTACCTGATCGGTGCGTTTATTGGAATGGTACTCGGAGCAGCTCAAGCCTTGTCGCGTTCGCTGTACTCGCAGATGATCCCACTCGGTCGCGAATCGTCATTCTTTGGACTTTACGAGATTTCCGAAAAGGGAACTTCATGGATGGGCCAGCTTATGTTTACGATCATAGTCGGGGCAACCGGTTCCTTCCGGCAAGCCATACTTGGTTTGATCGTATTTTTTGTCGTCGGAACGATCATTCTGTTGTTCACCGACACCACGAAAGCGATACACGAAGCTGGAAACATGACTCCGGAAGAGGCGAAACAGACTTAGAGCGATTGGATTTCAAAAAGTCGGACGGCTATAATCTGAGAATAGACCGCATTTACCAACGTGCTCACAAATTCAAACGAAAAAATAGTAACCATCTTCGGCGGTGCTAAGTGTGCCCAGAATTCGCCTGAATACATCGAAGCCAAGGAACTCGGCGGACGACTCGCCGAGGCTGGATTTACGATCTGCACAGGCGGATATCTCGGCATAATGGAAGCCGCATCGCGTGGTGCTCGTGAGAAAGGCGGCCGCGTGCTCGGGATCGTGATGAACCAATTCAAAAGCGAGCCGAACCGCTTTCTAACAGATAAGGTCGCGACTGATCATTTCTACGACAGGCTGCAAAATCTGATCACGCGTTCTGTTGGCTTTGTCGCACTAAAAGGCGGAATGGGGACGGTGACAGAGATCTCTCTGGTTTGGAACAAGCTGACGACAGGTGTTCTCGGCAAACGG
>JBEBGA010000130.1:0-7872 GCA_040081695.1 Pyrinomonadaceae bacterium | reverse complement strand
ATCTCGCCATCAAGGACATGATCGGCAGCATCATCGGCGATCACGGAGCTCGGCACTTTCCCGTTGTTGCAACATTTGGCGTCCTCATTTTGGTGTCGAACCTGATGGGACATTTTCCGATGTTCATGTCACCGACGGCGTCGGTCAATGTGACCTTCGCACTCGGTGTTTCGGCGTTCGTCTATTACAACTACGTTGGCATCGCCGAAAACGGGCTTTTCGGCCACATCAAGCATTTTGCTGGCCCGAAACTTCCCGCGTTGATGCTGCCGATCACGGGATTGATCTTCTTGATCGAGATTATATCAAGCTCGATCCGACCGTTTACGCTCGGCGTTCGGCTTTTCGCGAACATGTACTCGGACGAGCAGGTTTTCATGCAGATCACCAATCTCGCTCCGCCGTTTACGCATTTCATCGTGCCGCTGGCACTGACAGGATTGGGTGTTTTCGTGGCGTTCGTACAGGCATTTGTTTTCACGCTGCTCTCGATGATCTACATCGGCGAGGTATCACACGCCCCGCATGATCACGATGAGCACGAGCATGACGCACACGGCGAGACGGCCGCGGCGCATACGTAAAAAGCTTGGAGTTCCTGCTTTAGCAGGCTCCTAAGGCGGAGAAGCCGACTAAAGTCGGTACTCCGAACCCGAAGACCGGATTTGAAAACTTGCTCTCTATAGCGATATGCCCGCACGCAGGCGGCGTGGACTCCACGGAGTAGAAAATCCACGCAATACCGGAAGTGAGGCGGAATAATACCCCTGAGCTGGTTTACGAAAGACGGTCTTCTAATTAAATAAAAGGAAGATAAAAAAATGAACAAAATTAAATATGTTGTATTTGCGACACTCGCACTTGCATTGATGGCGATCCCGGCTCTGGCTCAGGGTGCTGCCGACAACGAATCATCGGTTTCGGCTGCTAAAGCTATCGGCGGCGGTATCGGTTTCGGTCTCGCAGCAGGCCTCGCGGGTATCGGACAGGGACTCGTCGGCTCGCGTGCTGCTGAGGGTGCTGCTCGCAACCCCGGCGCAGCCGGAACAGTTCAGACCATGATGATCATCGCGCTCGCACTGATCGAATCACTTGTGCTGTTCGCACTGCTCATCGTATTCGTTAAGCTCTAAAGCTCAGACGAAGACACAAAATCTGCGGATGAGGTTTGAAAATAGCCTCATCCGCTTTTCTTTTCAAGAATTTTCTTGAATCTCCGGCGGCGCAGCGATATTCTTTACTTGCAACTAAACGGACGTAAAAGCGTTCTAATTACAGATGATCGAAGACATTGTAGGAAAATTAGTAGCTGATAAATACCGCATCGAAAGCCTCATTCGCGAAGGCTCGGCGGGCGACCTTTTTGCGGGTAAGCACGAGATCTCGGACAAACCGGTGACGATAATGATCCTGCCTCAGGCACTATCGATCGACGCCCGCTGGTCGAAAAAGTTTATCGACGCGGCCCGTTCTGCCTCATCAGTTTCGCACGCTAATATTTTGAACGTCACGGATTTTGGCACCGACGCTAAGGGCGTGTCGTACGCCGTGTTTGAACCGGCAAGCGGTGAGACACTGAGTGGTTTACTTGCGGACGGCGGGGCAATTGACGAAAAACGAGCATTAACTTTTACCCACCAGATCGCGACCGGCGTTGCTGCGGCCCACGAGAAAAAGATCATTCACGCCGCCCTCGCCCCGGCAAATGTTTTTGTTGAGAACGACACGGCTAAGGTCTATGGCTTTGGCGGCGACCCGCTCGACGTTGCTAAAAGTGCCGATCCGCGATATCTAGCACCTGAGCAATCTAATGCTTATCCGGTGGCGGACGAACGCTCGGACATCTATTCGCTCGGCATAGTCCTGTATGAGATGCTCACGGGCGTCGTTCCGTATGACGCAGCGACCGCTGCGGATGTGGCAAAAAAACAAACCGCCGAACCGGCACCGCCGCTTTCGACATTTAGACGCGATCTGCATCCTGACATCGAGCCGATCCTGTTGAGCGCGATAGCACTCGACCCCGAACGCCGTTACCAAACAATGACGGCATTTGCCGAAGACCTCGAAATGCTCACGACCGGCAAGGTCAAAGCCGCCGCAGCGACTGCGGGTACTTCGAAACACAACATCTGGCAGACAGCGTTTATCGCGCTTGCGGGAATTACGCTGCTTGCGGCCGCGTTGATATATTTCACGTCAGTTAGAAAGACCGACCCGACGGCCCAATTGACGGCTGACGCAGGCAGCTTGCCTGTCCAGCCGATCGGCCCCGCGACCGGTGCGCAAGAGGAAAGTCTTGCAAAACTGCCCGAAATGACCGAGGCCGAGATCATGGCTGCCTCAGCCGGGATGATGGAAGTGCCTCCGGGAACCCTGCCCGGCGGTGATGGCTACAACGCCTGGTCAGGTAACGGAGCTCCGCCTATAGGAGCGCCGGCACAGGGAGTGCCGCCAACCGGAATGCCGCAGCCAGACACGCCTCCCGGCGGACAAACTGTGACCGTTAATTCGAACGGCGACAGCCAATTTATGCCTGTCGAGAACGGCAGCGTAATCCTTGTACCTGTTCCAGCAGGAAATTCAAATACCGGAACCATTCCACCGGCAGGCAACACCGTCACAAAACCGTCCTCAACACCTAAACCGATGGCGACGCCTGTGCCAAAGGCTCCTAAGACTACTGGCAAACCTGCGGATACCAAAAAATCAGGAACCGATGGTGCTCCTGATGACGTGCAATAAGCTTGATCAATTATTGTTTAGCTTTGAATACTTGTTGATTCGATCCAACTGTGTTAATTTTCGTCTAAATCTCTATCCAAGCGCATTAGTACGAATTTGACATGTTTCATATCGGCGACCATATTGGCCCATATTCCCTCCTACAAAAAATTGGTAGAGGGGCTTTTGGTGAAGTTTGGTTAGCAGAAGAAAAGACTGCTATCTCATCTCATCGTGTTGCCCTGAAATTACCCAACGAAGAGGATGTTGATCTCGAAGCTATTCGACAAGAAGCCACGGTTTGGGAAGAAGTAAAGGGTCACCCCAATATCCTACCAATCATCAAAGCCGATATAGTTGAGGACCAAATCTACATTGCGAGCGAATACGCTCCTGATGGCTCCCTTAGCAAATGGCTAAAACTGCAAGGTGGAAAAGCTCCGTCTAGCGAAATTGCCGTACAAATGATTCGCGGTATTTTGTCAGGCCTAGAACACTTACATTCAAAAGGAATTGTTCATCGTGATTTAAAACCTGAGAATATTTTGCTGCAGGCAGAAACTCCTAGAATTGCCGATTTTGGCATTGCTAGGCTAATAAAAGCTACCTCAAATAGCACTAAAGCAACAGGAACGCCATCTTATATGGCTCCCGAGTGCTTTTATGGAACACGATCTGAGGAAACTGACCTTTGGGCGACAGGAGTAATATTTCATTTGCTCCTTACCGGCAAGTTACCATTTCCCCAGTCAGACCAAGTGTCGGTTATGAATGCCGTACTGAATGGCGCGGCTGATATAGACGCATCTATCCCACCTAATTTTCAATATATTATTGGTCGATCACTCCAAAAAAATGCCGTTGATCGTTACCGGTCGGCTTTAGATGTATTGAATGATCTGAATTCAGACCCAAACGATTCCAGGTTTGTTGTGACACGATTTTCCGCTATCTCTATTCCCACAACCTCCGAAGACGACGTGGAAACCGAAACAGTTGTCATCAATAAAATAACGGCGTCTGAAACAATTCCCCAAAAGTTGAGAAACCTGAATATTTGGAAGGTCTCATTTGTGGCCTTGGGGATGCTAATTCTCGTTTTTGGTGGGGCGTGGGCTGGGATCAAGTTGATGACGGGGAAAACGCCACAACCGCAAACCCTGCAATCTGTCGATAATACCAGCTTGGGAAATTCTGCTGAATCCATGAGCCCGGTCTTAAATCCGGGATTAAATGCTGAAAGTACTGATTCACAACCTCAATCGCCTCAAGGAGCGACACCATCAGCAACTTCGCCTACGAGTAGAGAGTACAACAATTGGTATTACGAGGCACCAGCAGCCGGAGCACCAGCAACCGGAATGCCGCAGCCATACACGCCTCCGGGTGGCCAGACCGTAGTCGTCGATCCAAACGGCGGCAGCCAATTCATGCCGCAGGACAGCAGAGGGATTATCTTGGTTCCGGTTCCGGTTCCGGTGCAGACGGATACAAATACAGCTCCGACGACAAAACCAACGCCAAACACTCCGGCAGCCAATGCGGCAGTTAAGCCGACGCCCAAACCGATGGCAACGCCGCCGCCAAAGACTCCTAAGTCAACGGGCAAGCCGGCTGACACTAAAAAATCAGGGACCGATGGCGCTCCTGATGACGTCCAATAAAATTTTATTTAAGAAGTGTTGCGATTTCCGTATGCCCATTAAGGGCAGCGAGTTCGGCAGCAGTTCGGCCTTTGAGATCCCTGAGTTTGGTCTTTGCTTTTAGCCTGAGCAACGCCTCGACAACATTGCGATGACCAGACGCAGCCGCGAGCGTGAGAGCCGTCATGCCTTTTGTGTCGCGTAGGTCGACATCTATCCGTCTAAATACCCTCGCCGTCGCCAACGCATCTTTGGCATCCTCTTTCGATAATCTGGGAGCCTTAGCCGCGACGCTCGCCGCAAAAGCCTTAGCATTTTCATACGCACGAACCGAATCGATGTTACCTCTCTCGGCCGCTATCATTAATGGCGTGCGTCCCGCACTATTTCGCAGGTTCGCATCCGACCGAGCGAGTAAGATAAAGGTAGATCCAAAATAGCCATACTCCGCAGCATACTCGAGGGCCGTTCGGCCGGATTTGTCACGTTTGTCGATCGCAGCACCCGCAAGCAAAATTTGCTTCACCAGCCAGTCGTTATCAAATCGGGCGGCTCTCATCAGCGCGGTTTCCCCGTCATTATTTGCGGCGTTGGCAGCTACACGATCGATGCTCAACAGATCCGATGCATAGATCTTTGTCCGGCTGGCCATGTAAAACAGATAATTCTCTCCATTTTTGTCGACCTCCCGCTGCCATTCGGCCCCGCCCCGCTCCGGCAAAGTGCCAAATTGTATCCCGTAATACGACGCAGCCATCATCGACGTCGCCGATGTCGAATGCCTTGGCATTTTTCGCACATTTTTAATATCCGCTGACCAACTGACCCGGTCCTCCATCAACAAACGCCAGAAAAATTCGTCGGTTTGATCGATCCGTTCGTCCTCAAACTTTCGCTCGCTGAATGTTACGCCGTATTTATCTCGTCTTTTTGGATCTGCACCGGAGCTTAGCAAAAGCGTCTGCGGGTTCATCTCAGTTTCGGGATCGTGGACAGTAATAAAGAGGGCGGTCGAACCAAATTCGTTCGTCGCATTTACATCCGCCCCTGCTTGTAAGAGCAAACGGATGACCTCCGGCGTGTTTCGAAATACATCAAATCCGAGAGCGGCTCGTATTATCGCCGGTTGGCCAAAGATGTCGCGTGAATTGGGCGAGATGCCGGCGGCGAGATGAGCCTTTACCTTGGTGATATCTGCGTCTTCGCACGCACGCAGAAATTTTTCCCGCTGGATCCAATCGGGCACATTAGCATTCTGCGCCTGCATAGAGGCAGCAAAACATAAAACTACAATGAGAGCCGTGACGGCTATTCTACAGAGTCTCATCTCGGAACTTCCACTGTTTTAATGATGTCGGAAATAACTGCGTCCGTCGTTGCCCCATCAAGCTCGGCTTCGGCTCGTAGTGCCAGCCTATGACGTAAGACCGGTGGAGCGACGTCGCGGATATCATCAGGTGTCGGGAAATCACGCCCGCGTATCGCCGCCAAAGCCTTTGAACACAATAGTAATGCGACCGACGCACGCGGGCTGGCACCATACAGGACCGTCGGATGCGTCCGCGTTCGGCGTACGATCTCGACCACATATTTTTGCACGCCGGGCTCCATTCGCATTTCACGGACTTCATTTCGGCAGCGTTGTATCGCCGTGGCATCAGGCAGAGGTGCGATCTGAACTTGCTCCAAATGCCGCGAGTTGAACCCCGCGTCCCAGCGCATGACGATCTCTTCTTCGTCTGCCGCTTCGGGGTAATCGATCAATATTTTCATCAGAAAACGGTCAAGCTGAGCCTCGGGCAGCGGATACGTGCCCTCGTATTCGATCGGGTTTTCGGTTGCGAGGACAGTAAATAACGGCGACAGCGGATAGCGTTCGCCGTCGATCGTCGTCTGGCGTTCTTCCATCGCTTCGAGCAGTGCGGCTTGCGTTTTTGGCGGAGTGCGGTTGATCTCGTCGGCAAGCAGGATATCAGTAAAGATCGGCCCCTGACGTAAAGAGAACTGAGATGTCTGCATATTAAAAACGTTCGTGCCCGTTATGTCTGACGGCATCAGATCGGGCGTGAACTGGATGCGTGAAAACTCCGCCCCGATGATATGTGCGAGCGATTTCACGGTCAGCGTCTTTGCCGTGCCTGGGACGCCCTCGATGAGTGCGTGACCCTCGGCAAGTATCGCCACGAGGATCTGTTCGATAACGTCATCCTGCCCGACGATCGTCTTGCGAAGCTCGTTCAGAATATGTGCAACTGTTGTAGGTGTATGAGTTAGCATCTTAAATAAAATCGTAAAGCGTTTTTATTGCAAGCAATATGACCGTCGTCAAAAAGATCCGCCGCAGCCAGATATCGTTTAATTTTGTCACGAAATGAGCCCCGATGTAAGCCCCGGCAAACATCGTCACACCCAATATCAGCCCCAGTTTGTAATCCACTAAACCTTGCCACATAAAGACAAGCGTGGCAATTCCGGACGAAAAAACGTTGATCAGCTTGGTCGAAGCGACCGCTTCGCCATAACGCATCCCGTAAATGCCAACGCAAACCGCCGTCAGCACCGTCACATATCCGCCGCTAAACAGCCCTCCGTAAATGCCGAGCAAAAACACCAGCACATACGTTAGCGGTACAGAATACCGTCGTGGCTCGATATCATTGCCGACGCCAGCGTTTCGCCTCAGCAATGTAAATATTGCAACGGCGATCATCGCGGTCGAGACGATCAGCTTTATCCCGTCGCCGCTGATGATGCCGACGAGCATCGCACCGATCGCCGAACTGATGACCGTCAGGACAATAAACGGCGAGATCTTGCGGTAGCCGATCTTTCTTTGCCGGACGAATGGTAACGTACCGCCGATCGACATAAATACAAGGCCAAACATATTCGTCGCGACCGCTACTCTCGGATCGATGCCAAACTGAAACATCACCGGCACCGCGATGAGCGAATTACTGCCGGTCACGACGCCGACGACGCTTGTCACAAAAAATACTGTGATCAAAATGATCAGAGCGTAAGTGGTCATCATTTAAATCTTTTTCTCGACCGCACGCCGGATGCCAAGCTTTGCCTCGATCTCACGCAGAGCGGTTGTCAGCTCAACGACCTCACGCTTGTTTGTCGGTTCGCCTCGAATGATCTCTTCGCATTTGAATAGAATATCCTCTGTCCGCTGCCGGTCGAGTCCGCTGCGATCCGCAATCGCGACAGACAATTCGTGTGCTTTTACAGTCAAATTATCCAATCCCAACAGACGACTTACGCGGCGACGAAAGTCTGTGTAAATATTCTCGATCGCTAGATCAAATGCCCGCGTCCGCTGCTGCAGCTCGGCCATCGCGGCGACATATTCGAGCTTGGATAGCCGGTCCGGTTCGGGTTCAGGCACGGCACGGGCAAAGCGGCGGCTCTGTGAAAAAAAGACGAGTCCGATAAGCACGACCGCCTGCAAAAATATCGCGACGACCGGCGTCCCCGCAAAAAATTGAAGGAACCGATT
>JBEBGA010000475.1:0-1992 GCA_040081695.1 Pyrinomonadaceae bacterium | reverse complement strand
CCTTGATCCCCGGCAAACCTGCACCAAAACTGATCACGACCGGCATGGTCGAATCGATGAAGCCCGGCAGCGTCATCGTCGATCTTGCCGCCGAACAAGGCGGCAACTGCGAATTCACCAAGCCAGGCGAAGTCGTCAAACACAAAGGCGTCACCATCATCGGCTACACCGATCTGCCGTCCCGAATGGCATCGATGTCGTCGCAGCTATACGGTTCTTGCATCGTCGCGTTGCTGAGCGATGTTTCGAAGGACGGTGCGTTGGCTATCAACCTCGAAGATGAAGTTCAACGAGGAGCGATCGTTCTAGACCAAGGTAAGATGATGTGGCCGCCGCCGGTCGTTGCGGTCACTGCGGCGCCCCCACCTGAACCCGGCGTTCCGACAAAAAGCAGTGCAGCAGTTGCCGCCGCTAGCCCCAAAAAATCCGGCGGCCACGGCCACGACGAAGGCACCGGCATCAGCCCTTGGCTGCTTGCTGTCGTTGGCCTGGTAATGCTTGGCATCGGAGCGATCGCTCCGCCGTCTGTTCTGTCGCATTTCACGGTATTTATGCTCGCGTGCTTTGTCGGCTATCAGGTCGTCTGGAACGTCAAACCGGCCCTGCACACCCCGCTCATGAGCGTCACCAACGCCATCAGCGGCATCATCCTCGTCGGCGGCATGCTCCAGCTTATCTCGTCCACGTTAAACCTGACCGTCATCCTGGGCGCTATCGCCGTCCTCATAGCCGCGATCAATATCGCGGGTGGATTTTTGGTCACGAATCGTATGTTGGGGATGTTTAGGAGGTAGGTCGAGTGAAATTTAGAAAATTGTTCTTAATTCTAATCGTTTGCTTTTCCATAACCGAGCTATCTGCTCAAGACGAGAGGGTTCGCGCCGTTCTGAAGACTGGCTCCGGAGTTTTGGTTGTCTGGAACGAACCCGAAGCAAATTTCACTCTTGAGGTTAAAGGTCGTGACTTTCAGAAGATCGAGAATAAGAACATGGCTTTTCTCATCGATGGAAAGTTCTTGCAGGTCGTTTCAGCATTCACAAAAGAGTTTCTAACCGAGGTCCAACAAAAAGAGAAACTCGACGAAAGTAAGATACTCGCTTCCCACCTATCATGGGAGACTGCCTATTTATCCTCGGAGTTGAACGAGAAGCTAATGATAGAATCCGAACAAATCACACTTCAAGGCGGCAAGATAGGCGTGCTTTGGGGTTTTCCAGTTCCAAAGACAACTGATGGAATGGTAAAGAAACAAGTATTTCTAACCGTCGCCAAAGGTGCGTCTGTGCTCGTCCTCAACGGAGCCGTCACATCAGCGACTGACGAAAAGGCTGTTAGAGCCTTTCTGATAGAAACAGCGAAAACCTTACGAACTTACGAAAAGCCACTGAGCCAAAAGGAAGCTACGGAGTTGGCTGTAAAAGCAAACTAGCGTCGTCCAATCGATGAATACAAGCCTGATCACAATCGCCTACATCGCCGCGAGTGCGTTGTTTATTTTAAGCCTCGGCGGGTTGTCGCGGCAGGAAACCGCGCGTCGCGGGAATCTTTACGGCATTTTGGGAATGCTGATCGCGCTCGTCGCCACTGCGGCGGCGATGAACACCGGCGGCTTGCCCGTGCTTGCAGCGGCGCTTGTGCCGGGCCTGGTTATCGGCGCTATTTTAGCTAGCCGTGTGCAGATGACTTCGATGCCGGAGTTGGTGGCGATACTGCATAGTTTTGTAGGGCTTGCGGCCGTGCTTGTGGGTTTTGCGACTTATCTAGGACCGCACAAGGAGATGACAGCGGCGGAGCATGGGCTTCATGCAGTTGAAATATTTATCGGCGTTTGTATTGGCTCGATCACGTTTACTGGATCGGTAATCGCGTTTCTAAAACTACGCGGCTCGATCGGCGGCAAACCGATGCTGCTGCCGGGGCGGCATTTGATCAACCTGATCATGCTGATCGCGACCATCGCTCTTGGCATCGCGTTTTTTATCTCGCCCGATA
>JBEBGA010000129.1:0-7897 GCA_040081695.1 Pyrinomonadaceae bacterium | reverse complement strand
GACCGAGGCTCGCAGGAAGCCGGGACAAAACTGGGAGTCAAAGTCGAGTTTCTCCGCAACGATGCCACGGAGGCGGGGCAGATCGAACGCCTGGAACAACTCGCCGGCCAAAAAGACGTCAAAGGCGTGGGAATCTCCCTGATTGATGAAAAAGCCACAGGTGTCATCGACCAGATGAAGGCTCTCCGGGAAAAAGGGATCCAGGTCATCACCTTCGACGCGGACGGCCCCAAAGATTGCCGCGCAGCCTTCGTCGGCACCAACAATCTCGAAGCCGGTCGCGCATTGGGCCAGGCGACCGCGACGCTTCGCCCCGACGGCGGTTCCACAGTCTGCTTCGTCGGAATCAAAGGTTCTCAGAATGCGCGTGAACGTCTGCAAGGGTTCGCCGAAGGTGCGGGCGAGAAGATCAAGGTCGTCGATGTCATGGAAGATCAGGTCGACGAATCCAAGGCCCGCAACAACGTCACCGCCGCCATGCCAATGCTCGCGAACGACAGATTCGTCGGTGCGATTGACTAGCCTGAGCAGCGTCAGCGCAACGACATAAAGGTCGTCAACCTGGCCGATAAATGGGAAAATATCGGGTATAAAATCGAGAGGCGAGACAACATAGACAATGGCCGCGAGGAAAAGAGCCTTTTCAGCCGTCGGGACGCGAGAGTCTTTGAGCATACGGCCGAGAAGTCCGACCATATTCGGCAGGAACATCAAAAAGTTCCGCATACGGCCTTTTAACTCGCTTTTTTCACGCCTTTTCAGCTTGTTCTTGTTGCTCATTTTATGTTCTGTGCTCTCGCGGTTCTTTCAGTCTAAAAACAACCTGTGCTTTGTGCAAGTTTGGCGGCGATTGGTTGTATGGTAAATTCAATGTCGAACGTATGATATTGCAGAAGATTCGCGAGCGGGCCGCCGCCGATATCCAACATATTATCCTGCCCGAGGGCGAGGATGTCCGTACCGTCGAAGCGGCTGCGATCTGCGCCGAGCAAGGCATCGCAAAGATCACTCTGCTCGGCAGCGAAGAAAAGATCCGCGAGCTTGCGTCCGGTGCGGGAGCAAATCTGAATGGCGTCGATATACTCGATCACCGCAAGTCGGCTGATTTTGGCAAGCTCGCCACGCTCTATCATCAGATGCGTCGTGCAAAAGGTGTCACGCTTGAAGAGGCCGAACAGACTGTAAAAGACCCGCTCTATTACGGCAACCTGATGGTCCGCGAAGGCAAGGCTGACGGTTCGGTCGCCGGAGCAACAAACACGACCGCTCACACCGTTGCCGCCGCGCTCAGATGTATCGGTGTCAAACAGGGAATGAAAACCGTCTCGAGTTTTTTCCTGATGGTAGTGCCGGATAAAAAGTTTGGAGCAAACGGTGCGATGATCTACGCCGATTGCGGCGTCGTGATCGACCCGGACGTAAGCGAACTTGCCGAGATCGCGATCGCGTCAGCGGATTCGTGTCGTGCCTTATTGCAAGTCGAGCCGCGTGTCGCGATGCTCTCATTTTCAACAAAGGGAAGTGCAAAACATCAGCTCATCGAAAAAGTCGTCGAAGCAACAAAAACTGTAAAGGTCCGAATGCCCGACCTCGCCATCGACGGCGAACTCCAGGCTGACGCAGCTCTTGTCCCGTCGGTCGGTGCTTCGAAAGCACCGGGTTCAAATGTCGCCGGCAAGGCCAACGTCCTCATCTTCCCCGACCTCAACGCCGGAAACATCGCCTACAAACTCACCGAACGCCTAACCGGCGGCACCGCCATTGGCCCCATTCTTCAAGGCCTAGACCGCCCCTGCAACGACCTCTCACGCGGCTGCTCGGCGGCGGACATTGTTGATGCTGTTGCTATTACTGCGGTGCAGTCGCAGGCGAGGAAGGCTTAACAAAACTCTAAAAGCCAATCTGCGTACTCCTGAAAAATTTGATTAGATGAATTTTTAAGCTCTAGGAGTTTTTCTCGGGAGTCTTCAGGATGCAGTTGAACAAGTTCGACTAAAGCGGTTTGCAATCCATCATTATCAAGCCCCTCGCCGTATCCTCGCTGGAGAGCTGTAAACAATTCAGGAAGCACCGCCGATCCACCGACAATCGCCAGAGGCCAAGATGCAGCTTCCCTTACAACAAAACTCTCATGTTGAAGAAGTTGCAATAATCTTGGGACATCCGAAGGCTCAGCTTCATTTTGTAAATGATCGCAAGCCTCGACCATGGCTTCGATATTGTCGCCTTGGATATCTGCAATCAGTTGGATCCAGCGATTGTCATCCATAATCCGAATAGTGAAGTGATCATTCCACCGCAGGCCCGATATTTTCCCACGAGATATCTTCGCTCATGCTGATCTGTTCGAGCAGGTTGCCGTTTCCGTTGTAGAAATCGTACATCCCTTCGTGAAAGTTTTGGGTATCGACACGGGTTGCTCCGGCGATGATCTTTGTGCGGCCGTCGGTGTATTTGACTGCGATCGTGGGTTCGGTGGCGTATGACCCGAGGCATTTGGGGCAGAGGTATTTGGCAAATTTTTGCTTCATCTCAGCGCGGGTCTCATCCGAGGTTTTCACACTCATGCACCAGCATCCTTTGACGGTCGCTCCGCAGATGTATTCTTCGCCGCAAGATTCGCAAACGGACGGATCTTTGTACTTTTCTGAAAAGATGCCGAGAGCCTTGCGTATCTTCATTTACCTGTCCATTTCTTAAAAGCGAGAACGGCATTGAGGCCGCCAAAGGCAAAGGAATTTGAGATCGCGGCTTCGACCTCAGCGGGACGAGCCTCGTTGGCGATGACGTCAATGTTGCATTCAGGGTCGAGCTCGGTGAAGTTTGCAGTCGGCGGGAGCAGGTTGTTGTGCAAGGCGAGAACGGTCGCGGCTGATTCGATCGCACCGGCCGCCCCGAGCGTGTGGCCGTGCATCGATTTGGTCGAACTGACGGCGACGTTGTCGGTGTGATCGCCAAATACGATCCGTAAAGCCTCTGATTCCATCACGTCGTTTGCCTGCGTCGCCGTTCCATGGGCATTGACATAACCGACCTGTTCGGGGGCAATGCCTCCATCTACGATGGCATTCTTCATCGCGCGAGCGGCACCCTCAGCTAGCGGCATCGTAAGATGATGAGCGTCCGCTGTCATACCAAAACCGGCGATCTCAGCGTATATTTTTGCACCACGCGCTTGAGCATGGTCGAGAGCTTCCATTACGAACATGGCTCCGCCTTCGCCAAGTATCATTCCGTCGCGGTCCTTTGAAAATGGCCTGCAAGCAACGGGCGAGACGACCCGCATTCCCTCCCAAGAGCGAAGGTGGCCGTACGAAAAAGGGGCTTCACTACCGCCGGTCACCGCCGCATCGAGCGTGCCTTGCCGGACCAGCCAAAATGCCTGGCCGATCGCGTGGTTTGCCGACGAGCAGGCGGTAGCGGTCGTGAACGACGCGCCTTTTAACCCAAATTCCATCGAGACGTGACTTGCTACCGCATTTGCCATGATCGCGGGAATATTGCCGGGACGGCCGCGATGCTTATTAAGGGCATACATTTTATGAAAGAGATCGTCCTCGGTAGTTTGACCGCCAAGGCACGAGCCGGTTATGACGCCGGTATTTATCTTTAGGTCTTCGGTGAACGTGATCCCTGAATCCGCGATCGCCTCGCGGGCCGAAACTATGCCAAACTGGCAAAATGGGTCTAGCCACTCGACAAATCGTTCTTCGAAATGTTTAAGCGGGTCAAAACCCTTTACCTCCCCGCCATTCTTGAACCTAAAGTCCAACATATCGACGCCCTTGATCGGCCCGATGCCCGAGCGCCCGTTACTGGCCGAATCCCAAAATTGGTTTGCGTTGTCGCCGAGTGCTGAGATCACACCAATGCCCGTTATCACTACTCGTCTTTGATCCATATGAATATTGCGTCTGAGTTTACGGCACTCTACCGCGACGCTACGGTACTCAGATTATAGGTTTACGCGCTAGGTTTTCAAAATTGAACAAAAGACGCGAGGATGTTCTTGTGATTCTGCGGCATTGATATTCTCTTGATTTAGCGGGAAAATGCCTAATGGACAATTTTGCTTTCCTCCCGATCCAATTTTTTATCGAAAGATCACAAAAGTACGGTGATATTTTTGCTTTTAGGATCGGCCGCCAAAAGGCATATTTCATAAAACACCCCGACCATATCAAAGAAGTACTTGTTACTAAACAGGCAAATTTTGTAAAGGAAGATTTCTTAAAACGAGGTAAATTCATTCTCGGCAATGGGTTGATCACAAGCGAGCCCGAGGTGCACCGACGCCAGCGGCGTATGATCCAGCCTGGATTTCACCAAAAACGGATCGAGGGCAGCGCCGCGACAATGGTCGCATTTTCCAAAAAAACTTCGGACGGGTTCGTCGACGGCAGTTCGCTCGACATGTCCGCTGAGATGTTGCATTTGACGCTAAGGATCGTAGCAAAGACGCTGTTTAACGCTGATATTGAGAAGGACGCTCAGGATTTTGGCGAAGTCCTAACAACCTTTCTGGACCTTTTCAATATGCTTGTTTTTCCGATGGATACATCCGGCGATCGTCCTCCGGATATGACCGCGGCCGAAATACAAGCGGCGAGACAGAAGATCGACAATATCATTTATCGGCTGATCTCTGAGCGGCGAGCCTCCGGCGAGGACACGGGCGACTTGCTATCGTTGCTCATGCAGGCGACTGATCACGGAAAAGGAATGTCTGACGAGCTAGTGCGCGACGAAATGGTAACGTTATTTTTGGCCGGGCATGAAACGATCGCCAACGCGCTGACCTGGTCTTGGTATTTGTTGTCGCAGGATGCCGAGACTGAAGCGAAGTTTCACGAAGAACTAGACCGGGTTCTGCCGGACGGCCGTGAGCCGACCATGAAGGATGTCAGATCTCTAGAATTTACACGCAAGGTGCTGGTCGAATCGATGCGCCTATATCCACCAGTCTGGATACTTGGGCGACTGGCGATAGCCGACGTTCAGATAGCCAATCGCAACATTCCTAAAGATTCGATCATTGTGATGAGCCAATATATCACCCATCGCGACCCCAAGAACTTTGCGGACGCTGGCAGCTTCATTCCTGATAGGTGGACGGATGAGATGAAAGAAAAACTGCCCGCATTCGCCTATTTTCCGTTTGGCGGAGGTTCACGAAAATGTATAGGTGAGCAGTTTGCTTTAACTGAGGGGATCTTGGTACTGGCTACTTTGGGACGCAAATGGCGTTTTCGCAGGGCGATCAAAGCTAAGCCTGAACCACTGTTTTTGTTGACGCTAAGGCCGAATGGCCCACTCGAACTTGTCGCCGAGTCTCGGGTCTAACCGTCCTTGTCGGCAACCGAGGTAGGTAGTGGGTTAGTATCCTCACCCCTTTCTTTTGCCTCGAGTAGGGCCTCGATGCCCTGGACGGCCTCGGCAACGCTTTTCATCGACTCGACCTTGTCATCCGGCACCATGAGATCGAACTCCTCCTCGAGCTCGAATATCAGATTGAGCCCGTCGAGTGAATCAAGCCCAAGCTCCTCAAACGTGGTTTCCATCTTGATCTCCGAGGGATCCACTTTCTTAAACGCGGCAAATACCTTAATGACCCTTTCTGCAACTGACCCATCAGACATATTGTTGGTTTCCTCTTAAAGACTGAATTTACAAAAATATTATAACCAGTATCGTCCGGCAAAGCACGTCTATCGGTTCGCGTTAATATAATGCAGGTTCGCCCGGCGGACGTGTTTTCCATCGTTTGTGTACCCACATCCATTGTTCAGGATACTCACGGACAAATTTTTCCAGCTCGGCGGTAAATGCTGCGGTCGTCTCGACGATGTCGCGTTTACGGTCGCCGGTGTTTGCGGGTTTGATCATTTGCCCGCGCAGCAGTTTGTAGCGAGCAGTTGTTTTGTCCCAGACGCAGACGATCGGAAAAATAGGTGTATCTGAACGGATCGCCATCATCGCCGCCCCCGAAGGCGTGCACGCGGGCACGCCAAAGAAAGGCACGAAAACTCCAACCCTCTCTTGCGCGTTGACGTCCGCGAGTATTCCGAGCCCGCCGCCGTTGCGAAGTATGCTGATCGCAAGATTTGCCGAATTGTTTTTGTTGATCGGCGTGTTGCCAAACCGCGTGCGGAGTTTGGTAAGCATCATTTCGATCTTTGGATTGTCGAGTGGCCGGGCCATATAGTTGACAGGTTCGTATAGAGCGGCAAATGCAAAGACCAGCATTTCCCAGTTTCCCATATGCCCCGTCACGACCACTGAACCACCGCCTTGGGCCTTGTATTCGCGATACAGGGCCATTGATTCGTCATCAAAATCAACTATACGAGCCAGGTCCTCAGCCGAGTATTTACTAAATTGGCTAACCTCGCCCAGCACGCGGCCGAGATTTTCAAACGTACCGTCGAGTATCTGCTTACGTTCCGCAACAGTCTTTTCTGGGTAGGCGATCTCGAGACTACGCATTCCCGACCGGCGAACGCTTGTTAAGATATGCGAGGCTGTCTTTAGAAAAAAGATCCCGAGCCGCACGGCAATACGGCGAGGCAAAAGGCCCATCAGCCCGAGACCGATGCGGGCTCCGGCGTATTCTATATTGATGACGGTTCTGCTTTTCTTTGCCATTGGCTGAGATTTACTTTAGTGACATTGTGGGCGGATTTCAACACGGTGAAAGCGTCTTATTTTCCTTACAAAACTCTTACAATCACAGCCGCTGCAACCTGTTAGCCTTATGTTATGGCGAAATTTCGCCGTTATTTATACCGAACTTACAGGGGATATTTATTGTGCAAAACGTAATCGAATTAAACAGGCCAAACGCGGGCCGCTTGAATTGGGACACGATAATCTTTGTCGCGATCTTTCACATCGTAGCAGTTTCAGCGTTGTTCACATTTAGCTGGCAAAATTTGACCGCTGCTTTTATTACCTGGTGGGTCGCCGCTAGCTGGGGCATCGGCATCGGGTATCATCGGCTGATGACGCATCGCGGATTTAAGGCTCCGCGTTGGCTTGAGCGAACGCTCGCGACGTTTGGCACATTGGCGATACAATCGGGCCCTGTTTCGTGGGTCACGACGCACCGCATACATCACGCATTCACCGACACCGACCGCGATCCGCACAGCCCGCGTAACGGCACATACTGGTCGCACATCGGCTGGATCTTTCGCGGTACCGCACAGATACAGCCCGCCTCCGCTCGGCAAAAATATTCGCCCGATCTGATCCGCGACCCGTACCTCGTTTTTATCGATAAATATTACTGGGTATCGTCGGTCATCCTCGGCGGCGTGCTGATGGCGATCGGCGGATGGCAGATGGTCGTCTGGGGCGTGTTTTTACGCACGGTATTGGGATGGCACTTTACGTGGCTGGTTAACTCGGCAACGCATCTGTGGGGTTATCGTCGGTTTGAGACAGGCGACGATTCAAGAAACAACGGCCTAGTCGCCGCCGTCACATTTGGCGAAGGCTGGCACAACAACCATCACGCATACCCGCGTTCGGCACGTCACGGCCTGACCTGGCGCGAATTTGACGTCAATTGGGTCCAACTCCGAGCCCTCGAGATGCTCGGCATCATTAAGGATGTCCACTCGATCGACCTATCCGAAGAGATCGACGGGGTTAAGGCTCTCAAGAAAGCAGCTTAATTCAACGAAAAACTGAGAACGGAAAATGGAAAGTGAACCCTGAGGTTTCTATTTTCCGTTTTCCGTTTTACATTTTGAATTAAGCTATGCGGCGACGTAAGACAGCAATATTCTTTTTGATCCTCGGCATTTGCCTGATCGTGATCGCGGCGGCATTGAACGTCGGGTGGATATTGCTAAATTTACGTGAGGTAGCATTGCTGGTTTTTGGCGTGATC
>JBEBGA010000474.1:0-1999 GCA_040081695.1 Pyrinomonadaceae bacterium | reverse complement strand
CCTTTACGGCGCGTGAGCTCGCGCGCCTTGCGTGCCGCCTCGCGCGCTCGCGCGGCATCGACGATTTTGCCGCAAATGACTTTAGCGTCATTGGGCTTCTCAAGCAAAAATTCCATCAGCTTCGCAGCAACGACCTCTTCGACCGCCGGACGCACTTCCGACGACACCAATTTTTCTTTCGTTTGTGAAGAAAACTTGGGTTCCGGCACTTTCACCGATAACACGCAGGTCAAACCTTCTTTCATGTCATCGCCAGTGGTTTCAACCTTGGCTTTTTTCGCCAACTCCGTATTGACAATGTAGTTATTGAGCGTGCGCGTCATCGCCGCACGCAAACCGGTGAGGTGGGTGCCGCCGTCGCGTTGCGGAATATTGTTGGTAAAACACTGCATCGATTCCTGATATGAATCGTTCCATTGCATGGAGACTTCGACAAGGATGCCGTCTTTCTCACCCGTGGCATGAAAGATGGTTTGATGCAGTACGCTCTTGCTGCGATTCATGTATTCGACAAAACCCTTGATACCGCCGCCGAAAGCAAAAGCCTCTTCTTTGCCTGAACGCTGATCAATCATGGTGATCTTCACGCCATGATTCAGGAACGACAATTCGCGCAAGCGCCGCGCCAGAATATCGTGATGAAATTCGATTTTTCCGAACACTTCGACGCTAGCCATGAAATGCACTTCCGTGCCACGCCGTTCTGTTTTGCCTGTGGCTTTGAGCGGGGCAACGGCCGCACCGTCGCGATACTCCATCTGGTGTGTCTTGCCTTCGCGGCGGATCGTCAGCCGCAACCACTCTGACAGCGCGTTAACCACGGACACACCGACGCCATGCAGTCCGCCAGAAATTTTGTATGAATTGTTGTCAAACTTGCCGCCGGCGTGCAACTCGGTCATCACCACTTCGGCCGTAGAGCGCTTGAGCTCGTCTTCCGGATGAATCTCTGTCGGTATGCCACGACCATTGTCAACGACACTGATCGAGTTGTCGGTGTGGATGGTAATCGTGATTTCGTTGCAATAGCCGGCCAGCGCTTCGTCAATCGCGTTGTCAACAACTTCGAATACCATGTGGTGCAGACCGGTGCCGTCGCTGGTATCGCCGATATACATGCCAGGACGTTTGCGGACGGCTTCCAACCCCTTCAACATTTTAATGCTCGACGCGTCGTAATCCGCTGCGTCTTTGATATCTTTGCTGTCCTTGTTCTCTGCCATTTTTTCTTTCTTGTCTTTCTTCTAATTTTTTTGGTTGGATGCTAAATACGCATTGGCATCACGACATAACGAAAATCATCTCTTTCAGGTATGGTGATCAACATACTGCTGTTGGCATCGCCGAAAGCGCAATCGATTTTTTCGGTATGCACATTGTTCAGCACATCGAGCAAATAGGTGATATTAAATCCCACGTCGAGCGCTTCGCCACTGTAATTAACTTCCATTTCCTCCTGTGCTTCTTCCTGTTCACTATTGGTGCAGGAAATTCGCAAACTATTTCCGGTAATCATCCAGCGTACGCCGCGAAATTTTTCATTGGAAAGAATGGCTGCGCGTTGCAGTGATTGCAACAACGCCTGTCGTTCCAGGGTAATTTTTTTGTTGTAATTGACCGGAATCACGCGCGTATAGTCCGGAAATTTTCCGTCGATAATCTTGGTGACCAGTTCGCTATTTCCATATTTGAAACGCACTTGCGCCGCGTAAAGTTCTACCAGTAACTCGCTGTCATCTGAACGCAATTGCTTCGATAGTTCGACGACCGCTTTACGCGGCAAAATCACTTCGCGTTTTTCGTGTGATTCGCTGAGTGTTCCCTCAGCGTAGCTCAAGCGATGGCCGTCGGTGGCAACGACTTTGATTTTGTTTCCGTCGAGAACTAAAAGCAGTCCGTTTAGGTAGTAGCGGATATCTTGCTGCGCCATAGCGTATTGAACCAGCAGCAACAGGTCTTGCAGCAGCTTTTGTGAGATAGCAAATTTGCCTTGTAACAA
>JBEBGA010000008.1:0-27815 GCA_040081695.1 Pyrinomonadaceae bacterium | reverse complement strand
TCAGCAGATACGCATACTCCGGCATGTCCGAATTAAAATAGCCCAGGTTGCGTTCGCAGGAACCGAGATCGTTACGCGAATCTGATGAATAGTGCCGGGCGTGACAGCAGCTTCGCCGGGGCTGTAAATGAGCCATGGGCTGGCCGAATTTGCCTGCGTTCCCGCAGGGAAGTATTCGACGCGGCCGTCTTTGGTGATCGTCCAGTCGTTGAGCGTGGCAACGATGCGTGCGGGTTGCGTGACATTGTCGCCCGCCTTGTAGTCAAGATTTACGACAACCGTCGTTTCGGTGCCGGGTTTCATCTCAAGCTCAAAACGGGCCGGCCCGAGAGCCATGCCGCCGCTCTGCGCAAGGGCTGAAACCGAAAGACAGATGATCGCGAGGAATATAAAGGTGAGTTTATACATGGCTGTTGTTAACACGGAGCCGATGGGCCGGCTGAAATTGTAAATGTGATGGTCGCGCTCGTTGTGCCGGCGGCATAAAACTGAGGCGTGATCGTAAATATCGCGTCGAAGATGTAGCCGTCATTTGTCGCACGGGCGTTACCGCCGTTCGATAGACGAGGGCCGCTGAGGATCGTGGTATTCGTCGTCACATCGGCGAGATCGGAGACGTATTGGACCCGGCCGGTCGTCGGATTGATCGATACGCTCGAGGCAGGATCGTTGCTGAACGGGGAATAAAATATGTGACTGCTGTTGTTGCAAACGCGGGAATTCGACCCCATCGCCCGCCAGTTTCTCAGGCCAAATCCGATGTCCGACTTTTGCAATGCCTGCGCATTTGCGTTGATCGCACCGGAATATGTTGCCGTTACTTTATATGCCTGATTACTGCGAACGGTAATGGGGACAGTTACCTTGACGATGCTGTTTGTGTTGGATGGCGAGATCTCGCCAAAATTTATTGTGACAACCAGATTATTTAGAACACTGGCGCTGCCGGTGACCGAGCCGCCGACGGCGCCTGTGATCGTCGGGGCTCCGCCCGATGAAATGTCGAGTGCCTGGGCAAACACGTTGCCCAGGCCTGCGAGCGAAATTACGCATACCAGAAATGCGAATGAGAAGACATTCTTCGTCATTTGAGTTATGGTGCGGTTACGGTAAAGGTCACGGAAACGGTCGTCGAACCGTTCTCGTAAAACTGCGGTTTGACCGCAAACATTGCCGGAACGGTCAATCCGTTCGCATTGCTGCGGGGAACTGCGTTCATGATGAAAGCACCATTTAGAGCCGTCGTCGAGCTGGCAAATGCACTCAGGTTCGAACGCGTTGCGGTAAATTCATAACGTCCGCTGGTCGCGTTGACCGAACCATTAGCAACCTGTGTCGGATCGCCCGAAGTTGCGTTTGTATCGGCACCTGCGGTGTTGACACCGACGCCTGTTCGCGAGATCGTGCCTAAACCAAAGCCAACGTCTGCGGCTCCGATCTTGTTCGCCGTTGAGCCTGTGCTGCTGACGGTTGCGACCATCGACATCACATAAGCGGCATTGCTGCGGAGCTTGAGCGGCACGTTTGCCGTCACAAAGCTGCTGGTGTTGGTTGGGCCGAGTTCGCCAAGATTGACGACGACAGCCAATGGGCTGTTTGCCGTACCGTCGGTCGTGACGCCGCCGCCGGAATTACCGGCGAGCGTTACCGCTCCACCCGAATTGATCTCGACAAATTTCGAGACGGTTCCGCTCATCGAGACTGTTCCGGTCGTCGTTTGTGCGTTAGCTGCCACCACAAAAAGGGCGGTCAGGCATGCCGCTAATGCGGCGATTTTAATTGTTCTGAACATTGATTTAATTATCTCCTTTCGACATATTTGGCAGGCGCAGATGCAGTTCTAGCGACTCGAGAAACCGTGGGAATCTCAAAATGCAGAAATCACTTACAGGTACGAACTGTCTCCCGGCTGACGCAAAATACACGTCACCAACGAGTTCAAGAACCTGGTCTGCGGATCGTAAATTGTGGGGGAAAACTGTGGGTAGGTGATGCAAAACTGCTGCACCGTAAATAAGATTATTACAGGTTAAGCTCATTGTCAACAAGTTTTAACACTTTGATCGATTTAGTTTCTAAGGACGTTTTTTATTGGTCTGAATGATACAATAGTCAAAAGTATTTCGTTAAATATTCGATTTTTATTAGAGGGAATTATGAAATTACCGGGTGGTTTGGATATCAACGCAATGATGCAGCAGGCCCAAGAGATGCAAGAGCAGATGGGCCGGCAGATGAAAGAATTGGTGGTCGATGCGGCTGCGGGCGGCGGAGCTGTGGCGGTAAAGATGCGGGGCGATTTTGAGGTGATAAGCCTCACGATCTCGCCCGATCTCGTCAAAGACGGCGATGTCGAAATGCTGCAGGATCTTACTGTCGCGGCATTAAACGAAGCTCGCCGCAAGGTCGAGGAATCGCTCAAAGGCAAACTCGGCGGAATGCTACCGCCTGGCCTGATGTAAACAATAGAAGAAATTTAACAGGATATACAGGATGAATAGGATTCCTGTCTTGATCCTGCATATCCTGTTTATCCTGTGAATTTTCTTTCTTATGCTTGATTATTCTGAACCAGTTGCAAAACTAATTGACGAATTCAAACGCCTGCCGGGGATCGGCGGCAAGTCAGCCCAACGGCTGGCTTTTTATGTGCTGCGTCGGCCCTTGCCCGAAGTTGAACAGTTTGCGAGTGCCCTGTTAGAGGTAAAAGCGAAGATCGTTTTTTGCTCGGTCTGCAACAACCTGACCGACGTCGATCCTTGCCTTTATTGCACTGACCCAAAACGTGACCGGTCGATCATCTGCATCGTTGAGGAGCCGTACAATCTCGTCGCTGTCGAAAAGACACGCTCGTATCACGGGCTGTATCACATTCTGCACGGCACATTGTCGCCGATGCGTGGGATCGGGCCGGACGAATTGATGCTCGCGAATCTGTTGCCAAGACTGCGGCCTGAAAATAACGAGGGTGTCGAGATCAAAGAACTGATCGTCGCAACAAACCCAAATACAGAGGGCGAGGCGACGGCAAACTACATCGCGCGTTTACTCAAACCGCTTGGACTGTTAGTAACGCGAATTGCGATGGGAATGCCCGTAGGGGCCGATCTCGAATTTGTCGATGAGGTCACGATGGACAAAGCTCTAACCAACCGGCACGCTATTTAGAAGTTCAAAGTTCAAAGTTCAAATTGAAAAGCCCAAGGCCGATGACCTTGGGCTTTTTATCTTACTTTCGAATAAAAGTTAGAATCTTACGGTTTCCGTTTCGGCGGTAGAATCTGTGTGGGTTGATTTCCACTCGTCTTCGGTGCCGTAAAAATTGACGTCAAACTTGAGCAGGCTCTTTGCGGGGATGCCGTTAAATTCTTGCGGGGCATCCTCAAATGACGCGATGGTTCCGATGCCGATCACTTCGGATCCGGCTGCCTGGACGATCTCGATAGTTTCGTTGATCGCTTTGCCCGAGCGGTTGATGTCATCGACGATGATCGCCGGGTAGAGTTCGTAGTCCGACATGTATTGGCGAAACTGACGCTTGCCGTCTTCCATTTCGGCCCACGATATCTGCTGTGCGCTGAGGGCTTCGCGGACGCCGAAAGCGACCATGATGCCGCCGGGACTCGGGGAAATTATCGAGACTTTTGGCAGTTGGCTGGCGATCGTCTTTTCCATTCTAAACAGCCGGCTCAGGCCGACAGCCAGGACGCGGGCGTTGTCGTAATGACGAAACGCGAGCGGCATCTGAAAGTAATGTGAGGCGTGTTTGCCGTTCGGGTAAACAAAGTGGCCTTTTCGATAAGCACCGGTCTTGGTGAGGATGTCCATCACTCTTTCGGGCGATGGAACCAGGTCGATCTGGTTTTCGGTCATGAAAATTTCTCCTTTACTAAACTGCAATTATACAACCGCACGTCTGGTCGGGCAAAAAGCCGTGGATTTTTTTAATTTTCGTGCCCGAGCACACGGCGGATCATAAATTGCTGGTCGAGTGCCATTGCGGGCGGTAGTTCGTCCGGGCCAAACCACGCAAGTTCAGTGATCTCACGGCTGCCGACCTTGGCGTCGCCCGTACCCTTTGCGATGAACATCACCTCGACGTGGCGTTTGAACGTCCGGATGCGATAGAGCTTGATGTCATGTACCTCGATGCCCGTTTCTTCTTTTACTTCGCGGCGAAAAGCCGCCTCGGCCTGCTCCCCAAACTCAAGAAACCCGCCGGGCACGCCCCAACCGGACGCGGGCCGCAGCAGATGATTTGCAAGCAGCACTTTGCCGTCCTCATTCACAATGATCCCGGCGGCGGATGCAGTAAATGTCACTTGCATCCGGCGGGCGACAAATGTCCGGGCCGATTTAGGCAGCTTTTTCCATAGTTTTCCGACGAGGTTTAAGATCATTATTATGCGGAAGCCCACACGAAGTAAGGGCGTTACACGTAGCTTACATGTAACGCCCTTACTTCGTGCGGGCTTGCGGCCCAGTCTATCGCCGTCGGACGAGCGGCTTTTCGTATGCCTTGCGGGCATTGAGTGTTACGGAATTTAAGACGATCCGTCCGCGTGAACCGGTAATAGCCGGATCGGCGTACTCGTAATCGAACGAGTAGGTAAAATGCCCGGCCGACAGCTTTTTGCACAGATCATCACCCAGATGAAATGAAAATGCATCGGCGTAGTGTCCGAGACACTGATCGACGTGGCCGAGCAGTTCGGGTTCTTCGCCGGCGAGATATACCGGCACCTCTGCCGCTTCGGCGATCGCATCACAGCGGGCATAAAGATCGCCGAGCACATGGCGGCGCGAAATGGATAACGGACTATATGTCATAAACAGATTTTAACACAGTTTTGGTTACCAAAATTAAAAAGATGCCCTATCGCTGTTACACGAAAGGGCATCTCTTTGTTTAATTAGCTAATTACCAGCTGCGTCCGCCGTAGCCTCCGCCACCGCCTCCGCCGCCACGGCTGTTGCCGCCGCGACCACCGCCGCCGCCGCCGTAGCCACCGCGTCCGCCACCACCGCCGCTACGGTTTTCTTGTGGCTTAGCTTCGTTGACCTTGAGCGTACGGCCATCGACTTCTTTACCGTTCAATTCGGCAATAGCCTTGTCACCGTCTTCGCTGTTTGCCATTTCGACAAAGCCAAATCCGCGTGAGCGGCCGGTTTCGCGATCTTCGATGATGTTTGCTGATTCGACAGCGCCGACTGCGCCAAAGAGGTCATTAAGGTCCTGGTTCGTTGTCTGAAAAGACAAATTTCCTACGTATATTTTCATTATATTTTCCTGTCCCGCTTAGGGAATTGCTAAAGAAGTGTTGCGAATGCTGGCGTTGTTCTTAACCAAAAGCGGAAAGGGTGCCGGTCGCGGATACTCAAAAAAACTCAAGAGCTACTTCTATTTTACTATCAAAGGCCTGCTCTCAAACTTATCCAAAAACCGTTAAAGACGAAGCGCGTGTCCCAGAGGCTCACGCTAAGAGAAGGATCAACTCGATAAGGATGACACCTCCGCAATAGAAAAGCAACTTAAAAATGGGGACGATCCAAAGATCGTCCCCATTAAATAATCCGGCGAAATGCCCGATCTATTTAAGCGACACGTCATCCACGCGGAAGGTTGACGTGATTGAGCTGTCCATCGTCGAGCGGAATTGGACTCGGACGGTCTGGCCCTTGTACGCCGCGAGGCTAAACGATTTTTGCGAATACGTCGATGCGGACGCCACTTTGTTGAGGTTGCTGTAGGTCGCAAGCGTCGCGAGCAAAGTGCCGGACGTGTTTCGCACCTCGACAAAGAGCTTATCGTACTGCTTCGTTGTCGTGGTCTCGCTCGATGTTACATTGAGCCAAAAGGTCAGAGTTCCGGTCGCCGACGCGGGGATCGCGACTTGCTGATACGACTGGCCGGTGACGCTGTTGTTGACGCCGAAATAGATGTAACCGGTCCCACCGTGCGGGCTTGCGCCGTTGGCGGTGTAGAAATAACCGGTTCCGGAGCCTACCCAAGGGCTGGCACTCGTTTCAAATCCGCCGTTTGTTAACAACTCGGTGCCGCCGGTAGGTGGTGTAGGAGTTGGGGTCGGTGTACTGCCGCCCGGGCAGGCTCCGACACCGACCGCACACCAGCCGGTCGCTACCGAATTGTACTGAGCACTCGATGCACCAAAAAGGTCGGTCGCCGCGCTCAATGTCGCGGTTCTTGCACCTGCAAAATTGGTGCTGGCGGTCATGTAGGTCGTCAGGGCACGGTAAAAGATCTTCGCCGCATTGGTGCCGCCGATGCCGGTTACCGCAACGCCGCTGACGCGGTTTGTGCCGCCGTTGGCGATGAGGTAGTAGGCGTGGTTCGAGATGCTTGAATTTGTGTGAACGCCGCATTGGTCATTGGCATTCGACGGTGTGCACGTGCCCGGGTAGAGTCTGAGTGTGTAGTGATCGGGATCGCCGACCGCGTTCGGGTTGTCCATCCGGCGAAGCGCGTCGCCTGCGGTTCCGGGTGTGTAAGCATCTTCGCCTATCTTCCATGTGTCGCCGGAAACAGTGCCGCCGTCGGCGTAAAGTTCGACCATCGAGCCAAAGATGTCGGCGAACGATTCGTTGAGTGCACCCGATTCACGGGCGTAGGTCATATTCGCGGTCCGTTCGATAACGCCGTGCGTCATTTCGTGGCCGCAGATGTCAATGGTCGTCAGCGGTGTAAAGGTCGTGCCGTTGCCGTCGCCGTAGGTCATCATGTTTTGATACCAAAAGGCGTTGTTGTAATTCGAGCCAAAATGCACCCGCGAAGCGACGATGCTCACACCGTTAGCGGCGGCGGTCGTCGTGCCGGGCCCGTAGTTGCCGTCGATGCCATTGCGTCCGTGCACCGATTGGTAATAGTCAAATGTTTTTGCCGCACCGTAATGTGCATCGACACCGGCACGGGCGTTGGTCGCCGTCCAGTTGTCATCGGCGTCGGTGTAACGCGATTGCGTGCCGCCTGTGCCGGTCGAGGTGTTGCCGGTGTTGTTCATGTTAAATGTGCCCATCCGGCGGGTCGTATCTTCCATGTAAAAGTTTGCACCCGACTGGCTGGTGCTGATCGTGACCGTGCCGCTGTAAAGCGACGAGCCTGAGCCGGTTTGCAGATTGTCGTAACCTGCGACCCGTTCGCCGGTGTGAGCATCGACAAAAACTACCGGAACAGACGTACCGCGTGAGCCGTCAAGCCTCGGGGTTTCGACGCGATATGCGAGATGATCGCGGGTCTCGCCGCGATAGATGTACAGGCCGATGATCGGTGTGTCGGTCAGTTTTGCTCGGCCCTCATACATACCGATAGCCAGGCTAAGAGCTTCTCTTTCGCCAAAGTTGGGCGTCGTATTTATCGCGATATTGTCGGCTAGAGCATCGGTCATTCCTTTAACGGTACCGTCGGGCGCGATGTGGACGATCGCCTCGCCCTCCCAAACCGGCACGCCGCCGATACGTTGGCGAACGTGTGTGTGAGCGGTTTTGAGGCCGTCGATCTCGACACGCTTGATCTCAAAATCATCGACGCTGCCGATGGCACGCTCAGCCGCACGGCCACGCAAAAAGTCGAGACTTATCTGCTTTGCCATTTCACGCTCGTCTTGCGAGCCCGTATTAAATACCGCCTTGTTAGCCGTAGCGCGTTTTGAAACAACGCCAAAAGCAAACAGTGCGACTACGATCACTGCTAAAACACCTAGGATTTTTTTCACTGTGGTAGATCTCCTCGAAAGCTAAAATATGAACAAGCCATAACCGATCAGATGGAGGGCATCGGGGAATCGGGACGGCAACAATGTTTAGATCAATTAATTAACTGAAAACCACCGAAATGCGGGTGATGGGCAAACATTTTATCACCACTATATACTGTGTCAAAGGACAAACGGATAATGAGCGGATCGGCTTTTACATCAGACGACATCGGGCGGGTATTTTCTTGGGGAGAGGTCGGCGAGGTTCATAAGATCCGCAACGGCATTTATCAGCGGGGCGGGCGGCTGATATCGCTGCTGACAGATTTTGGCGTCCACAATCCGTGCTACCCCGACACGCACGGCGGCAGTGCCAACACCATCCTATACACCGGCAATGGGCGGCGCGGCGATCAAAAGCTTGACGCCCAAAACCGCGCCTTGCTCGACGCAGTCGCAACGTGCGTGAGCGTCCCGCTGTTTAACAAACTAGCCCCCGGCCGGTGGGAGTTTCTCGGCTACTGGATCGTCACTGACGGAAGGTATGTTTTTGACCAAAAGCAGAGTAGAATGGTGTGGAAATTTACATTACAACGTGATTTGGCATAAAAAGTTATGAAACAGATAATTTCAGGCCTTTTGTTCGGGTTGATTTTTGCTGCCGCTGCTTATGCGCAAGTTGTGCCGGCAAAGATCAAAAAGTTTCTTGACGACTATTACACGTCGGCTGACATGGGCAAGTGGCAGCAGGCACCGGGAGCTTGCAGCGGCAAGAAATGGCTGCTGACCGGCGATTTTAACAATGACGGGCGGACAGATTATCTGGTGCGCATTCTGGCAGGGAAAGGCGTTGAACGGAGCTTGCATCTGATCGGTTTTATTAACGAAAAGGGCGATTACATACCGGATCCATTTTTCGAAGAAGCGTACACTGGCGACACCAGACGCACCGCGACCACGATAATTAAAAAGGGTTCGTCAATAAGCAGCACGCTATTGGGTGAGGGCGAAGGCTCGACCCGGATGCTCACCACTGACCTTGTCAATCAATATATTTGTGAGACCGACGCGGCCATGGTGTATTCATACACGGACGGCCAATTTAAGAAATACGGTGACGGCGGTTCGCTGCTGGATGCCCGCGCTGTCATGCCAAAGCCCTCAACGGAATTTGTGGCCGGGGATCTTCCAACACAAACCACAACCCCGAAACCAACCCCAACTCCCGTTAAAACGACACCGCGTCCGACGGATAATCCCCCGGTTCAAACGCAGCCGACTTCATCGACGGCTACAACACTTCCGGGTATCGTCGGGTCATACCGCATCTACAAAGCCGACGGCAAAGTTGACTCTTCGGGTGGTACGGTGTCGTACGAGAACGGCGTGCTGACATTTCAGATATCCGACGGCAGAAATATGAGCGGCTCGACTGCGTTTGTTAGGAACGGCGTCATCTCGACAGGCTGGGGCCGCACCGCGACAGTCTCGCCGGACGGAAATACGATCTTTTGGTCGGACAAGACGAAGTGGGTAAGAAGATAGCGTGCTTAATATTAATCATGAGGTGATCTCTATGTTTGTGAAAAAAACTAAATTGTCTATCGTTCTGAAATTTGTGTTGCCGCTATTTGTCGTCCTGTGTGTGCATATGTCGGCAAACGCTCAAAATTACACTCAAAATGAGCAGGATTGCTACAACCAGGTTCAGGGCAAGGTGGCGTATGACAAGGCCGGCAATAAGAAATGGTCCGAGGCAAATGTTCGCAATCTCTGCAAGGGCACAACCTATCCCGCCCGCACGATCGATTGCTTTAATTTGAGCATCGCAAACTACAATGACTGGAAACGCGGCATCAGCGAGTGTTCGCAAACCGTCATCAACAATCCGGTTACCGATCCGGTAAAAGACTACACGCAGAATGAACAGGATTGTTACAACCTCGTTCAGGGCAAAGTAGCGTATGACAAAGCGGGCAACAAAAACTGGAAGGAGAGCAATGTTCGCAGGCTTTGCAAGAATACGGCATACCCATCCTCCACCGTCGATTGTTTTGGGTTGCGGATAGCAAATTACAACGATTTTGGCCGGGGCATAAATGAATGCACCGGGGAACTCAACGGTAAATGGATCGGTTATTCGCCTGAGGGTAAATTAAGCGACTATCGTTGGGAGATCGCCGGTTTAGGAAGCGTTGATGCTATCGATCCCTTAAGTGGCAAGTTAGAGTTTAGAGGACTACGCTCCGGAAATAAGATCTCGAGCACAACGCAGGCTCATACGGGCTTGTCGGGAATAGTTTCAAACAACGGGAACAGGATCGACTGGTCAAACAACACGATCGGGATCAAAGACAACGGCAAGCCGCCCGCCGCAACAGTGCCGGTCAAATAGTGATCAAGGAGCCACACATCGTGAAAAGATATTATTCATCCACCGTTTCTGTCCAAAACTTGGCAGTATGCCTCCTTATCTTGGCGGCGGTCAATCTTGCGTGTATGGGTATGAAAAAGCCCTGGCGTGACTACTCACCTAAACCGTTCTCGTCCGCCGAGTGGCTCGCCGGTGACAAGATCGAACGCGGGCGTATGATGCGCGATATGTTTCGCAATCCGAAAATGGATATCAGCAACCGCGACGCTGCGATCAAAACGCTTGGCGAGCCTGACATCAAAAAAACCATCGAGTCCAAAGAGGTATGGTTTTACCGCATCGATTTCGGCATCCCGGACGCGATGGATCTGATGGCTATATCATTCGACGAAAAAGGCCGCGGTTCGAGCGGCTATGCTCATGGCGGAACGATGTCGATGGGCGAGAAAGAGAGTGAGCTGAAATAGAGTAAATTGTTTGGAGAAAAAATATATGAGATTGATCACACTCGTTGTGTTGATGTTGTCGTTATTCGTGTTTTCGGCTGCTCAGAATGCAAATGTTTGGACGCCCGAGATGCATTTAAAGACAAAGGCTCTTGCCAACCCAAGCGTTTCGCCAAGTGGCGGGTGGGTGGTATATACGGTGTCTAACGAAGTTCTTGCTGCCGACAAGAGCGAGTATGTCACGCAGATCTGGCTTGCTTCGATCGACGGCAAGCAGAATATGCAGCTCACCTTTGCCGACAAAAGCTCGACCAACCCAAAATGGTCACCCGACGGTAACTGGATCGCTTTTACCTCGACCCGTAAAGACAACAAGAGCAATCTCTATGTGCTCCGCGTAGGCGGCGGCGAGGCGGAAATGATCACCGATGTAAAATCCGGCGTTGGCAATTTCGAATGGTCACCTGACGGGAAATGGATCGCGTATGCAATGACCGATGCCAAGTCGGATGATGAGGACAAAAATGACAAGGGCCGCAATGATTTCCGCTGGGTGGACGAGAACATCAAGATGTCGCGTCTCTATGTGATGCCCGTCTGGAAAGACGCAAACGGCAAACGCGAATCTCGCAAATTGACGACGATCAACCGAAACGTCACCAGCTTTGATTGGTCGCCTGACGGCACAAAGATCGTCGTCGCTCACGTAAGCGACCCACGAGCTGAATTTTGGTCTACGTCCGATGTGGCAATAGTCGATGTTGCGAACGGTGCACTAACGCCATTTGCCAGCACGGCAGCAGCCGAGAGCTCGCCCACATATTCACCCGACGGTAAATGGATCGCAATGTCTGTCAGCGACGGCCCGGTGCGGTGGGCTCAGAGCAATCGTATTAACATCTTTTCTGTCGGCGGCGGTGCGGCTAAGGTAATGCCAATGTCGCACGATGGCCAGCCCAATATCGTTGGCTGGACACCAGACGGCACGAAAGTAATGTTCACCGAATCAAAGGGAACGGGCACTGCTTTGAACGAAGCAAACGTTGCCGCTGGCACTTTACGCGAAGTCGATTACCAAAATGCCGTCATTACAGGTGTCACAATGACAGGCATTGGCTCAACCTTTGGACAGGCGATGGTTCAGCAAAACGCGGGCAGCCCGCCCGAGGTTTATGCGGGGGTTTTTGGCAAGGACGGCGGTATTGTTCGCGTCTCGAATGCCAACGCCGAAGTCGCCAAGATGGCGGTCGGTAAGACCGAGCTCGTTAAATGGAAAAGCAAGGACGGCCGCGAGATCGAAGGGCTGCTGACCTATCCGAATAATTACTCTGCGGGTAGTAAAGTGCCGCTAATTTTGAATATTCACGGCGGTCCAGCGGGCGTTTTTCAACAAAGCTATATCGGCGGCCGCGGCGTTTATCCGATCGCGACATTTGCGTCAAGGGGCTATGCGGTATTGCGTCCAAATCCGCGCGGCTCATCCGGTTATGGGACGGAATTTCGCCGTGCCAATTTCAAAGACTGGGGCGGCATGGACTACGAAGACATAATGACCGGCGTCGATCACGTCATCGCAATGGGCGTTGCCGACCCGAACCGGCTAGGCGTGATGGGTTGGAGCTACGGCGGCTATATGACCTCGATGATCGTGACAAAGACGAAACGGTTCAAAGCGGCTTCGGCGGGTGCTCCGGTGACAAACCTGATGAGTATGAATGGCGTGACGGACATTCCCGGATTTATTCCCGATTACTTTAGCGGACAGTCATGGGAAGCGCCGGAAGCCTATGCCAAACACTCCGCCATGTTCAACATCAAAGGCGTCACGACACCAACGATGATCCAACACGGCGAAGCCGATCCGCGCGTGCCGATCTCGCAAGGCTACGAATTTTACAACGCCCTAAAACAACAAGGCGTCCCGACGCGAATGATCGTCCTCCCGCGCCAGCCGCACGGCCCAAACGAACCAAAAATGCAGCTCGCGGCGATGCAGAGCAATCTGGATTGGTTTGAGAAGTATTTGAAATAGGCCACTTTTTGCCAAGTTCTACGGCTCGTTTATACGCTGCGCCCGCTTGAGCATTTTTGCGCTTGGGTTGCTGTATAACCAAAAATAACGTACCTTTCGGACAACCAATATTTGCAGAAAGTTTTTATTTTGATGAGTGCGATCGTCAGGAGATCGGGAGGAATGACTATGAACGCGAAAGCTCTATTGACCGGATCTATCAAAGCGGCCCTGCCTCTTATTGTTTTATTTTTCATGCATTCGGCTGCCAGTGCACAAAATTACACGTATGCTGAGCAGGATTGTTACAGCCGCGTACAGGGCCGTGTTGCTTACGATCAGGCGGGGAATGTTCGCTGGTCTGATGCTAATGTCCGCGCTCTATGCAGAGGCACAACTAACCCGACAGCAACGATCGCCTGTTTTTCAAACATCATTAGGCTTTATAATGACTGGAATCGCGGCATTAGAGAATGTGCAGGCCCGTCAACCGGTGGAACAACCGGAACCATAGATGCTTCGGGCAATACACCGCTGCACGCGGCGGTTCGATCAGGTAATATCTCTACGGTCGAGTCTCTCATCAACCAAGGACAAAATGTTAACGCCCGCAACAATGCCGGGGAAACTCCGGTATCGATAGCCGCGAGCCTGCGAAATGCTCAGATGCTGCGGCTGCTGATCTCGCGGGGCGGCGATCTAAATGCAGCAGTGAACCAATTGATCGCCTCTCGGGACGAACAATCACTCAGAAGTCTTGCGTTCGAATTTCCTGTCCGGTTCACCAACCAACAGTATGAAAAAGCGATAAATGTTGGGGCCTATGGCATCGCTGAGATCGCGATCGATAAAGGCGTTGAAAGCAACTTTGCACTTACGACAGCTCTGCGGCTCGGTGCCCGCCAACTGATCGAACCTGCTCTGCGTGCCGGGGCAAACGCCGATCCGGCTCTTAAATTTGGGATGGAACGCGGGGATTCTGCGCTCGCGTATCTTGCGCTTAGCCGATATAACGCAAATCCCGATCTGGGCTTGTCTCTAGCCGTTTCAAAAAATGATCTATCGATATTACAGCTCGCGCTTAGCCGCGGAGCTAATGCCAATTCGGCGCTACCGGCAGCCGCGAGATCTGGAAACTCAGCGATGGTTTCCGCACTGCTCGATGGGCGTGCCGACCCAAATAGCGGATTGCTGCCGGCGATCGAAGCTAACCAGAGAACAATAGTCGAATTGCTCATTAATCGCGGAGCAAATCCGACGCTCGCGATGGGGTTTGCCGTCAGGAGCAATGATCTGAACCTGGTCAGGATGCTGCTCGACAAGCGGGCTTCGGCATCGGACCCTGCTTTGATGTCGTCCGCAGCGGCAAACCGCAATATCCAGATGATCGAGATACTGCTTGCGGCCGGGGCGGATCCGTCGAGTGGTATGGAATCCGCGATCACGGCCAACAGTTTTGAGATAACAAAGTTTTTGATCGAAAAAAACGCGAGAGCGGGTGACGGCCGGTTTATTACGATCGCGGCCAGAAACGGCAACCGTCAGATCGTCGATCTGCTGCTCGACAAAGGTGCGAGTGTCGACAGCGGCCTGATCGGTGCGGTCGAGGGCGGAAAGGCAGATCTGGTTGATTACTTCATCAAAAAGAATGCTAACGCCAAGAATCCGGAACTGATGGTATCCGCGGGCAGAGTAAGCAATCCGTCGGTGATCGAACTCCTTTTGGCGGCAGGTGCGTCCGCCGACCCCGGCATCGGCGAAGCTGTGCGCGGAGCCCTAGCCGGCGGTAACAGCCCTGACCGTATGCGCTCGATCGAATTGCTTATTAAGGGAGGTGCCAGCGTTAGCTCACCCGATTACATCATTAATGCGGTCAGTACGAGCAACTCTGCGCTTGCGGCCGTGCTGCTCAATAATGGAGCACCGAAAGACGCGATGGATAATCTCGGACAGCCGCTCGTGCATATCGCCGCCCTGACTTTCAACCCACAGATCGTGACCACAATTCTCGGTCTAGGCGTCGATCCAAACGCGAAAAACCGGGCTGGCGACACGGCCCTACACATCGTTGCCGATGACGAAGCAAGCGTGGGTTATCCGAAATTTAGGGAAAAGAAAAAAGAACGTATCCCGACCCTCAATGCACTGATCGCCGGAAAAGCAGACGTTAATGCATCAAACGCCAGAGGTGAGTTCGTCCTAAAACGTGCCGACGGCGGCGATGTAAAAGACATCCTCAAAGCTGCCGGAGCGGTGCAGGATCAAAAGGAACTCAACAAACGAGGTGGACGGCCATAGTCTTTGATACTGGACTACGCAAATTACTTTTTACCTAGTTCTACCGCCCGTTTATACGCTGCGTACACTGCTTTTGATAAAACAGTCCGCAGCGTTCCTTTTTCCATCTGATAAATGGCTTCGGCGGAGGTGCCGCCGGGTGAGGTGACCATGTTGCGGAGTTCGGCGGGGTGTTTGTGCGATTCGATCGCAAATTTGACCGAGCCGAGCATCGTTTCCTGCACCAGTTCTTTTGCCATATCACGCGAAAAACCTAGATGCACGCCCGCGTCGGTCAGAGCTTCCATCACCATAAAAATATAGGTCGGGCCAGTCGCTGAGAGCGAGGTCGCCATGTCGATCATGTTTTCGGTCTCGACAAACAGCTCTTTGCCGAGTGCCGACAGCATCTCGCGGACGTGGCTTCGGTCGGTTTCCTCGACGGCTTCGGTACAGGTCCATGCGGTGATCCCCGCTCCGATCTGCGACGGAGTATTTGGCATTGCACGGACGATCTTGGCGGTGCCGAGTTCGCCAGCGAGCTTTTCTATCGTTGCTCCGGCGACGATCGAGATGACCAATTGGCTAGGGCTGAGACGTCCGCTCAGGTCATTGATGACGTGTCCTAACCGTTGCGGTTTTACGCAGATTACGACGATAGAATTGTCTCGGACCGCACCCGCATTTTCAACAACAACCGCGATACCGTGACGCTCATTCAACTCCGCTCGGCGCGATTCACGCGGATGGCTTGCGGTAATTCGCGTGGCCTCGACGATACCTTGCCGCAAGAGCCCGGCAATCATCGATTCGCCCATAACGCCGCATCCGATAAAGGCGAGGTGCATTTTCTTTATTTCGTTTGCCATAATGCTCATTAGAGAATAGCTTATTACAAAAATCAAAATGCTCACTATCCGACCAGCCGAAGAACGCGACAAATTTGCCGTGTGGCAGATCATCAAAGAGGTGCTTGCCGCCGGCGACACTTACACCGATACTGACTCTTCCGAAGAGGCGATAGATGAACACTGGCGATCCCCGGACAAGCACAAATATGTAGCTGTCGAGGAAGGGGAGATCGTCGGTACATTGTACCTTAGGGCAAACCAGCCCGGACGCGGTTCGCACGTCGGCAATGCGTCATATATGGTGTCGTCCGCAGCCCGGGGCCGCGGCGTTGGTAAGCAGATGGCACTCTGGTCGCTGGACGAGGCCCGCCGGCTGGGCTTTACGGCGATGCAGTTCAACTTCGTCGTTAAATCAAACGAGAACGCCGTCGCACTTTGGAAAAAGATCGGATTTGCGATCGTCGGCGAGATCCCGGACGCATTTGACCACGCAAAAAACGGCCTTACGAATGCATATATTATGTACCGTAAGTTATAATTGCCGTTTTACCATGACCATCGACGAACAACTCGAATTTCTCAAAAAAGGCACGGTCGATCTGATCCGTGAAGAAGACCTGCGCAAAAAGTTGGAGCGATCCGCCAAGACAGGCAAGCCTCTGCGGGTAAAGCTTGGCCTCGACCCGACCGCACCGGACATCCATCTCGGCCACACGGTCGTCATTCGAAAACTCAAAGCGTTTCAGGACCTCGGGCACACGGTCATCTTTTTGATCGGCGATTTTACCGGGACGATCGGCGACCCGTCGGGAAAAAATGTCACGCGTCCGCCGCTGTCGCGTGAAGAGATCGATGCGAATGCCGAGACGTACAAGCGGCAGATGTTCAAGATACTCGACCCCGAAAAGACCGAGCTGCGGTTTAACGGCGAGTGGATGGACAAATTTTCGGCAGCTGATTTTGTAAAGCTTTGCGCAAAGACCACCGTCAAACAGATCCTCGAACGCGATGATTTTACCAAGCGAATGGCCGACGAAAAGCCGATCTTGCTGCACGAGTTGCTCTATCCGCTGGTGCAGGGATACGATTCGGTCGCGTTGAACGCCGATGTCGAGCTTGGAGGTACAGATCAGAAATTCAATCTCCTGATGGGCCGCAATCTGCAGCGTGAATTTGAACAGGAACCGCAGGTCATCATCACCACGCCGCTGATCGAAGGGCTCGACGGCGTGCAGAAAATGTCGAAATCGCTCAATAATTACATCGGCATTACTGAGCCTGCAGGTGAAATGTTTGGCAAGGTGATGTCGATCTCGGACGAGCTGATGTGGAAATATTACGAGCTGCTGACCGATCTATCAGTATCCGAAATTTCAAATTTGAAATTGCAGATGGAGCAAGGTGAAAATCCGCGCAACCTGAAAGTTAACCTCGCAAAGCTGATAATCTCGGACTTTCACTCCAAAGATGACGCAATAGCCGCCGAGGAAGGGTTCGTCAAACGTTTTGTCCAAAAAGAAATTCCCGACGAGATCGATGAACAGCAGATCGCTGCGGGTTCGTACAATCTTGCACAAATTCTCGCCGACACAGGACTTGCCTCGTCAAAGGGCGAAGCCCGCCGTTTGATCGAACAGGGCGGCGTCAAGGTCAACGGCGAAAAAGCCACCGCTGCAAATGCGGACGTCGCCATCGGCCCCGACGGCGTCCTATTCCAAGTTGGCAAGCGTAAGTTCCTGAAAGTAAAATCTTTGTGATCTCCCGGTAACAAGATATACTCAACCTATCGACCAATGAAAGAAACCGCCACAAAACGGACAAGACTTGCTGACCGCATAAATGCGATCGTCAGCGCCGAAAAGCCGTTTCGCAAGATGGCGGGTGACTGGTCAAAAAAAGCAAAACTTGCGATGGACGAGGCGAACAGCCTGTCGCTCGAGCGGGTCGAGATACGGCTCAAACGTCTGCCGCCAAAGCTTGACGGGTTTAAGATCATACATCTTTCCGACACGCACCACAGCCCGTTCACTGGGCTCGAACACATCGAACGTGCTGTCAAGATCGCCAACCGTCTGCGGCCCGACATCGTCATGCTGACAGGTGACTATGTCTCGCACGACAGCGAATACATCGCCCCGGTCGCTGCCGCGCTTGCTAAATTAAAGGCAAAACATGGCGTGCACGCCTGTCTTGGCAATCACGATCATTGGACCGATGCCGATCTGGTCACGCATCTGTTTCGCGGCGAGGGAATTAACGTACTTATTAACGAGGGCTTTCGGTTGGAGACACGGCGCGGATCGTTTTGGATCGCTGGCGTAGATGATCATATGGTCGGAAAAACTGATGTGCCCGCATCGCTGCGGGGCTCTTTTCCCGACGAGATGAAACTGCTCCTCGCCCACAACCCGATCATCTTTCGCGAAGCCGCCCGTTACGGTGTGGATCTTACACTCAGCGGGCACACCCACGGCGGTCAAATTAAGGTTCGCAGCGACGAAAAACGCATCCTGCCTCAGCGAAAGCTCAAAGCCGGACTGCACACACGGCGAAATTCGCAGGTGTATATCACACGCGGTATCGGGACCGTCGTAGTCCCGATGCGTTACCAGTGCCCGCCCGAGATCTCATTGTTAGAACTGAGGTCCGCCGAATGACTGAGCCGACCGTTTCCACAAAACTGATCACGATCCCCAATCTGCTGACGTTTCTACGCATGGCTCTGATCCCGGTCTTTGCGATACTGCTGGTCTATCATCGCGAAGGCTGGGCTCTGGTGGTATTTACGATCGCCGGAGTGTCGGACGGTGTTGATGGTTTTATCGCACGGCGGTTCAAGCAAGAATCTGAGCTCGGCACCATCATCGATCCGATCGCGGATAAGCTGCTGATGACGACCGCATTCATAATGCTGACGTTATCGAGCGTTGTCGGCACGCCGCGCCATTTACCTGTTCCGTTTTGGGTGACCGCGACCGTAATTGGCCGCGATGTGGCTATAATTTGTGTCGCCGGAGCGATCAATGTGATGACGGGCTTTCGCGGATTCAAGCCCTCATGGCTTGGCAAAGCGAGCACATTTGTCCAAGTCGTCGGCGTGATCCTGATCCTCGTCGCGGCAGTTTTCCCAGAGCTCCGCGGCTTTTATTTACCTACGGTTTACACCACGGTCGTCGCTTTTGCCGTATTCTCAGGCGGGCATTACATCTTTCACGTCGCGCGCCTTATGCGCGAAGCCGATGCCGGATCAACACCTGATCAGTCATAGATTCCCCCTTCTCAAACAGCGAAAAATTGAGCGGCTCCTGTGCGAAAATTCGCATAACAATGTTCAACACAATTAAACCATCTCGATATTTCCTAAGCAAAATCTCAGCGGCTCTGTGGAACACCGATTGCACCACCCAAGATAGCCACTTTGACAACGCCGTTATTCACGTCGTATGCACCGTCATCTTTTTGGCCTCCCTGACAATGTTGTTTGACGACGGTTGCATGCACATTTCACCAGGAGGTTTCTGATGGTTTTGAAGATCAAAAATATCAAGCTCGCCGTGCTCATGCTATTTATCCTCGGTTTTGCTGTCGCGGTTGCCAATTCGACATATTACAGGGCCGAAGCATCGACCGGAGGGGCACCGGCGGCGCGAACCGGAGCTCCGGGCGAATCGACATGTACGTCCTGTCACAACGCAGGGACAAATACCGGCGTGTTTAGCATAGCCGCCCCGTTAGGCTATGTTCCGGGGCAGACATATACGATTCAGGTGCAACACGCGACGACCGATGCATCGCGTGGGGCTTGGGGATTTGAGCTGATACCGCTAACAAGCGGTAACGCGATGGCAGGCACGGTTGCAAATTTGAATACGAATACGCGAGTTAGAGTGTCTGGGGCCAAGAGTTATATTGAGCAAAGCTCGGCCGGAGCATTCTTGGGGCAGACTCTGACGGCAAACTGGTCGTTTAGCTGGACCGCACCGGCGACCAATGTCGGAAACGTGACATTCTACGCTGCCGGCCTCCAAGGCGATAACAGCGGCGACGAAAGCGGCGATCATACGTACGTCAGATCGGTGGTCGTGCCTGCCGTCACAACTGCCGCGGTTGTCGCTATCTCAGGCCGGGCTATGACGCCCGAGGGTCGAGGATTGCGTAATGCTCTGGTCGTGATCGCAGGCGAAAACGGTACAATTCAAACTGCGATTACCACGGCGTATGGATACTATCGTTTCGCCGAGGTCCCGTCCGGATCGACATACGTAATAAATGTAAGGTCGCGGCGATATCGATTTGATGCTCAGATCGTCCAAGCTTTTGACGATCTAACAAGCATCGATTTTGTAGGTCATGCTCCAACCGATAAACGATAAACAAAAAAGGGTGGCTTTCGAGCCACCCTTTTTCCTTTCAATTATCTGGGGTCAAAACTTTGCCGGATCCGGCAGCGGAGCAGCGTTGGTCTGTGTCATGTATTCGGCAAACCCGGCGTCCGAGCCTTTGCGAAATTTGTACACCTGATCGAGTCTGGCTTTCCACGTCGCGTAGTTAGGGTGTTTCATTGCCTCAGCCCGCTTACATGTCCTCGCGTAGGCATCCATCATCAGATCGATGGCGGCATTGATCCTCGCCGGATCTTTCTTGGCCTCGGCGGCTAATTTCGCATAGACGTTTTCGTAGTACATCGCCACCAGATAATACGCGACCGGGTCATTTTTGATCGGTGATTCCATTTGTGTCGAACGGTAGATCTTGCCTGCGGCTGCTGCGGGTTCTGATTCTATCGTCAGGCTGCCGTCGACAAAATACATATACGCCACCGACTCGTTCTTATCTAAAAATGGGGCGAACGAAGCAGCGGTTTTTCCGGCATCGAGCAATTGTATGCTTTTACGCGAATATGCGATCGCATCATTTACGTAAACATCGCCCGCAGGGCTGCCGGATGCTGTGTAACCCGCATACGCAAGATTTGTCAAAACTTCTATTTTTTCCGGATATTCGGCAAGTATATCTTTCCCGATGGTAAAAGCTTCGGCGTATTTTTTGGCGTCGATCTGGACAAAAAACTGATTCTCACGATATTTGTCAACGTACACCTTGACCTTTGGCGTATTGGCATCGGGTTCCTTGCTAAATCTGAGTAGATACTCTTTGCCTAGCTCATACGCCTTGGCCGAATCCTCAGGCTTTTTAGTGTTCGACAGGGTAGCGATCTGTTTCAACAGCTCCTCTTTTGTCGGCGGCTTTTGAGCATTGGTGCTCGTAATAAAGATGGTCAAAGCCAATACGATGGCGGCGAACGAAAACAACTTTTTCATAGTAGCGATAATTACCTCAACAAATCTAAATATTCGAATACTGTAAATATATCAGAGCAGATTTTCCAGTCCCAAATTACAGATGCAGTTAATACGCAGTTCGCTGTCTCTAGGGTTTCGGGGTTCTTTTCTTCGGCTTGCCGCAAAGCAATGCGGCGAGGCTTGCCTCGACGTACAATGCTCCATAGAGAAATAGGAGGCTGTGCCTCCGCCCTAGGCGTATCAACGGCGCCCCCACAACATCAATTTGTTGTACCTCCATACCGATCCCCTCCAACCATTTTGAGCGTCCTGAGCAAACTAGTTTGCCCACGACGCCCAAAATGGTTGGTGGATAGAAAAGGATCGAAATCAAAAGCCGTGTCGTTTATGGAGAAGACACAAAATTTAATCCGCCGTAGTTGTTCATCACCCGAAATCCCTGTGGCGCGAAGGAAAACCGCCGCGAAGTTACGCCGAAAGTATATTGAACGTCGGTCGGGACGTTTGCGAACTGATACGCACCGAATGGTCCGGTGATCGCTTGCCGCGTTACGTTTAGGGGATCGGTCATTGTCACCGTTGCGTTTCTCACACCTCGTCCTCCCGACGTTAGCACGCGACCGGATATTGTCGCGAGCGGTATCAGATTGCCGACAGCCCAATCGGAGAAATCTGTGACCCCGTTCGTCGCTATTGTGTTAGGACCGGTGGCCAGCGTAAAAGGCGTGACCGCCGTCAGATTTCCGTTAGCCACGCGAAACAGCCGATAGCTCGATTCCGTCCCAAGAATGTCTGTAGGATCTAAATAGTTAAAAGTCAGGTTAGCCGTCAGATCGCCGCTCTCTGTCAGCGTCCAGAAACGTTTAAGCGAATTGGACTGATTCACTAAAGGCTGCGGCGTCTGCGTAGCACGTACGGTCAGCCCCGACGGATTTGTCGCCAGCGCTGTCACATTTGCGGTCACTGGCGAATATCCGTTCACTGTTCCGGTCGGGTATGTGTAGGACCCCGTAGTACAAAAATCCTTTCGGATGCTGCCGATCACAAATGTATTTACGCTCACGCCATTTATCAGAGCATTACAACCGATGGTCAGCAGATTGGTCGTCATACCGAGCCTGCCGAGGCTTAGATCGAGTATGCCGTTATTAGTGATCGGAGATGCCGACGAGCGATCAGCACTAAGCGTAAGCATCCCGCCCGAATTGATCGTCACGCTATTCGCGACAATGTTGGTATCCAACGTCACACTCCTAGGGCTCGGGATCACGACATCATGTTTTTTGGTAAACGCACCATAATCCCATGTCGCCGCCGCCGTCCAATTGCCGTTCGCGACCGAAGTGTAAGTCGGATTAAAGATAGTGACAATATTATCATTGGGCCGCTTGACGACGAGCGTTTCATTTAACGTATCTAGGCCAGAAGACATATTGATACCAAAGTTTGCGGACGTGCCTCTGACACTGTTGTTTGAGGTGATCGCACCGGTTGTGCCGCCATTACCGGCGCCATAGCTAACGGCGCCGCTATTCACCGCCACCCCGTCCCAGCTAGTACTGCGGACGACATAATTGCCGTTTGTCAGGACGGTTACGCCGCTGTTGCCGACAATATCGCTGGCGGTGCCGCCGATAAGCGAGTTAGCGGCTGCTACCAAACCGACGGTCCCGCCCGTGCCGTTGCCCCAAGTAACGGCCCCTACATCCGCTTTCAGTGGCGACGGGTTATCCCAACTTGCATTCGCGACAACGTAATTGCCATTGGACAATGCGACGACGTCGCCAAATCCACCGCCAACGGAATCGTTAAACGAACCTCCAACCAACGAATTACTTGCGGTTACGACGCCGGCCGTACTGGTCGCGCCATTTCCCCAAGTAACCGCGCCGACATTCGCAATAAGCGGCGAAGGGTTATTCCAAGTATCGCTCCTGACAACATAATTACCATTGGTCAATGCAGTCACTCCGGCGAGGCCGATACGATCGTTCGCGGTGCCGCCGATCAATGAATTTGATGCGGTTACTGCTCCCACTGTGCCAGTGGTTCCGTTTCCCCAAGTAACCGCGCCGACATCCGTTTTCAGTGGCGACGGATTGTCCCAAAAGTATGAGGCGACGACATAATTGCCGTTCGTCAAGGCGTAGACGTGGCTTCCGACCCCATCATCGAACCTAACGCCAACGAGGGAGTTTGATGACGAAATCGATCCGACCCTTCCGGTTGCACCGTTGCACCATGTAGCCGCCCCTACACCGGCCCAACTCGGACTTCCGACGACATAATTACCATTACTCAATGTCGTTACTCCGTTAAGACCGACCGTATCGCCTGCCGTGCCTCCGATGAGCGAATTTGCGACCGTTACAACTCCAACCGTGCCTGTTACGCCGTTGCCCCACGTTACCGCCCCTACGTCAGTTTTCAGCGGCGAAGGGTTATCCCAAAAACCGTGGCTAGCGACATAATTACCATTGGTCAACGCGGTCACTCCTGCGAGGCCGACCGTATCGCCTGCTGTGCCTCCGATGAGCGAGTTTGCGACCGTTACAACTCCAACCGTTCCGGTAACACCATTGCCCCACGTAACTGCCCCGACGTCCGTCTTAACAGGCGACGGGTTGTCCCAATATCGACTACTGACAACATAATTGCCGTTCGTCAGGGCGGTCACTCCGTCGGAGCCGGTAACATCGTTTGCGGTACCGCCAACAAGAGAATTGCTCGCGGTTATTACGCCGACCGTCCCGCCTGCGCCGTTGCCCCAGGTGACTGCCCCTACATCCGTTTTCAGAGGCGAGGGGTTATCCCAACTCGTACTCCGGACAACATAATTGCCGTTCGTCAATGCGGTCACTCCATCGCTTCCAGCAAGATCGTCTGCCGTTCCGCCAACAAGCGAGTTGGCGGCTGTTATCAAACCAACTGTTCCGGTCGAGCCGTTGCCCCAAGTAACCGCCCCTACATCCGATTTCAACGGCGACGGACTATCCCAATTTCGACTAATGACGACATAATTACCGTTGGGTAATGCAGTTGGTAAATAGTTACCGACTTGATCGTTTGCGGTGCCGCCGACGAGCGAGTTTGCTGACGAGACTACGCCCGTGATGCCGGTCGTGCCGTTGCCAAATGTGACCGCACCTACATTTGTCGCGGCCCCGTCCCAGACAGAACTGCGTACAACGTAATTGCCGTTTGTCAGTGCCGTTACGCCCGATGATCCGATCTGGTCATTTACGGCGGAACCGACGAGTGAATTTGCCGGTGAGATCACGCCGAAGATGCCGGTCGTGCCGCTACCAAGTGTAACGGCTCCGACATCTACCGCCGCACCGTCCCAATTTGAACTGCGAACGACAAAATTGCCATTTGTAAGTACTGTCACACCGCCGTCGCCGACTTGATCATTTGCGGTGCTTCCGGTGAGTGTGCTGATGAGTGTGCCCGTCGTGCCGTTATATAGATATACCGCCCCTACGTTCGAAATTGGGCCCGGTGCATCGTAAAGCGGATCCGTCACGACAATGTTGCCGTTTGGCAGGACGGCTACAGCCGTGCCAAACTGTCCGCTGCCTGCCGGGCCGGTGATGTCTAGTTGTGACACTTGAGGAGCCAGGAGATCGTCTGTAGGTTTTGTCGTGTTTGTGTCGCTTACAACCTGCGGCATTTGCTCTGTTTCAATATCTCGCTCCTGCATAGCAGCTTTTGGCACCAGTATCGAGCACCAGATAAGGGCGGCCAGACAGCTCATCGTCAGCAAAAGATTCACCCGTTTCGGTCCAGTAACGGATCGGGAGACTAGGAAAAAATTCGACATTTTAATGAGCCTCCTGCGTTTCAGCTGCGACAATAAAATACAGATTTTTGTTAAGATTTTGGATAATAATAGAGCAAAAAGCACAGTCTAGCAAGGATTTATGATCTAAGGCCGGCTCTATCTCGCTCCGCGGGTGACGATCGTGGTGTTGACAAGATCAAGCCGCATCATTCCGTTGTCGTCGATGCGGATGTCGTGGAAGAGGAGTGTGCCTTTGTGAAAGATGCCGTGGTGGTGGCAAAAGGCGGCGGCGGATAGGCGGTGATACCCGCCCTTGGTGTGCGGCACGATCTTAAAGGCATGGCGAGCCATCGGGGCGACCGGCCTGAGCCCGATCCTTCGGCGGCCCTGATCGAACAAAAGCTCGACCGCCGCCGGGCTGCCAAGCTCGATGAACGCCTGCGAGTTCATATAAAAGGTGCCGTAGCAGCCTAAGGTAACTCTAGCCTCTTTCTTGACCGACCGGCCAAACTGCTTACCCGTAAAAACGTTCCATTCTTCAGTCTCTTTTAGTCGCATAGATGAAACAAGTTATTACCAATGCGTCAAAATGTAAACCCTATTCTGCGGGTTTTGCGGATTATTCAGATTTTGCTGATTTTTCCGGGTACGTCCTTTGGTTCTTCACAGTGACCAATGACGGATCATAGAACCGTCAAAGACCTCCACGAAAGCCCGGATCAGCCGGTGAATTTAAACTTGACAATGAGACACTCAAGTATTATCATTTCCACATGCTCAAGTCATAATGTTTTATACAGAGCACGGCAATAATAGTTAGTTGGAGATAAAATTATGGGCAAAATTATAGGTATCGATCTGGGAACGACCAATTCGGTCGTCGCAGTTATGGAGGGCGGCGAGCCTGTCGTCATCACAAATAGCGAGGGCGGGCGCACTACGCCGTCTGTCGTTGCGTTTACAAAGGACGGAAATCGTCTGGTCGGCCAGGTCGCAAAGCGTCAGGCGGTGACCAATCCTGAGAACACGCTTTACTCGATCAAGCGTTTTATGGGACGGCAGTACGACGAGGTGTCGGACGAGATCAAGCAGGTGCCGTATTCGGTCGAAAAGGCCGGAAACGGCGATGTGCGAATCAACGTTGACGGCAAGCAGTACAATCCGCCCGAGATCGCGGCGATGGTCCTGCAAAAGCTGAAACAGTCCGCCGAAGATTACCTAGGCAGCAAGGTCGATCAGGCTGTTATCACCGTTCCGGCTTACTTTAACGACGCTCAGCGTCAGGCGACGAAAGACGCCGGTAAGGTTGCCGGACTCGAAGTTTTGCGTATCGTCAACGAGCCGACGGCGGCCGCTTTGGCGTACGGTTTGGATAAGAAAAAAGACGAGATCATCGCGGTTTTTGACTTCGGTGGCGGTACTTTTGACATCTCGGTGCTCGAGGTCGGCGAAGGCGTGGTCGAGGTCAAATCGACCAACGGCGACACGCATCTCGGTGGAGATGATGTTGACGAAGTGCTCGTCGGCTGGATCATCGACGAATTCAAAAAAGATCAGGGCATCGACCAGCACAACGACAAAATGGCGTTGCAGCGGCTAAAGGAATCAGCCGAAAAGGCCAAGGTCGAGCTGTCGCACGCGATGGAGACCGAGATCAATCTGCCGTTCATCACGGCTGACGCTTCGGGTCCGAAGCATCTCGTGATGAAGCTCACGCGTTCGAAATTCGAACAGCTTGTCGAGCCGATCCTCCAGCGTCTGATGCCGCCTGTCCAACAGGCCATTAAGGATGCCGGACTTGAGCCAAAAGATATCGAAGAGATCGTGCTGGTCGGCGGTTCGACGCGTATTCCTAAGGTCCAGGAAATGGTCAAGGAATACTTTGGCAAGGAACCGAACAAATCAGTAAATCCTGACGAAGTCGTTGCTCTCGGGGCTGCGGTCCAGGCCGGTGTTTTGGGCGGAGAGAAGACTGACATTCTGCTGCTCGACGTGACGCCTTTGTCGCTTGGTATCGAGACTTTGGGCGGTGTTTCGACGCCGATGATCCAAAAAAATACGACCATTCCGACTCGTAAAAGCGAAATATTCTCGACCGCTTCGGATAATCAAACGTCGGTCGAGGTCCACGTTTTGCAAGGTGAACGTCCAATGGCGTCGGACAACAAGACGCTTGGCAAGTTTCACCTCGTGGGCATCCCGCCCGCACCCCGCGGCGTACCGCAGGTCGAGGTTACGTTTGACATCGACGCCAACGGCATCGTTAACGTGTCAGCCAAGGATGTCGGCACCGGCCGTGAGCAAAAGATCACGATCACGTCTTCGTCGGGACTCTCGAAAGAGGAGATCGACAAGATGATGAAAGATGCCGAGTCACACGCCGGCGAGGACGAGAAGAAAAAAGCTTCGATCGAGGCCCGTAACCGTCTAGACGGCCTGATGTACAGCGTCGAAAAAACGTTCAGCGAAAACAAGGATAAGCTCGATGAGGCCTCAACCGCCGAACTCGAAGCCGCGATCGCTGACTCCAAAACCGCTCTCGGCGGCGAGGATGTTGACGCAATGAACACCGCGTTCGAGCGTCTGCAAACCGCGTCGCACAAGCTGGCAGAGGCTCTTTACAGTCAGACAGCCGCACCGGAAGGTGAAGCTGGGGCCGACGAACAGGCAGCCTCAGCATCGGCGAGCGGTGACGGAGGCTCGGCCTCAGCCGCGGATGAGGGCGATGTCATCGATGCGGAATATGTCGATGTTGACGAATCGACCGATTCGAACGATTCGGCCGACGAAGAGAAGAAGTAACAAATAGGGACAAGTGACGAGGGGCGAGGGACAAGCTGAATGCGGTTTTGCCTCTCGTCCCTCTTCCCTTTACACTTGTCCCTAACCCAAAATGGCGAAGAAAGATTATTACAATATTCTAGGGGTCAAAAAGGACTCGAAAGCCGATGAGATCAAAAAGGCTTATCGGAGATTAGCGCGTAAGCATCATCCGGATGTGAACCCTAACGATACGGTCGCCGAGGATAAATTTAAGGAAGTGCAGGAAGCATATGA
>JBEBGA010000473.1:0-2005 GCA_040081695.1 Pyrinomonadaceae bacterium | reverse complement strand
ATACCGTTTCCAGTTCCGTTTCCGTTCGGCATAAGACTCTTCAGATAATCGTCCACTGAGAGACCGACGAGTTTTGCCTGAGACTCGATTATGGCAGCAGTTTCGGTGCTGATCTCTATCGTCTGGTTCATAACATTCTCCCTCAGAAGATTTTAGCACAAGAATATTTAACACAGCTATGACCAAATCTACCGCCGAAGTCCTGATTGTGGCCATCTGACGGGACGGCCACAATGCCCTAACTCCGTGCGGGCTTCTGCAACCTTATCGGCGAATAGTCACGTTATCGGCGGAATGTGACATTAGCGGCGAATCGGTATTTAAGTGAATTTGAACCTGTGGTAATGTCTAGCCGGAATAATTGCGGGAACCGGAGCGGTTTCCGCTCGATCTTTGACAATTTGGGCCACCGCGACCTTTTTTGGGGGCGTAATACATTGTCTTACAGGTAGTCTCTGAGATTTGCGGCCGTTGAATGGTATCAAATCGCATTTACAGACTGTAAGTCTAGTAAACGCAGAGGTTTACGTTTGCTTGCTTTGCGTTCCTGAAACGATTTTTGGACGGAATAAAAATCTTGCGCAAATTTTCGTTTTTCGGGGCAAAAATGGCTAGTAACTGTTGCAAGTAGATATACTTATTTGTCCCACGGGGGTCGTGGGACAAAATGGGACAAGTCTGGGACAAAACGCGTGAATTCGTGGGAAAAGGTTGAAAAAGTTCACCGGAAAATCAACCGACGTCATCGTCCAAGGCGACGCCGAAAACCCCGGCCCCATCCAACTCCAGGTCCGCGTCCAACTCCGCAAAGGCAACAACAACTACGGCCTCCTGTCCGACATCGTCCTCGTCTCCGTAAATCCTTGATCAGTGAATAGGGACTAGTGAACAGTGAACAACAAAGGCCGCGAGCGTTCGCGGCCTTTTTTTGGCAGAATGTTCGTTAGGGAGAAAGTTAGTTTGTATTAGCCATGTATAAAGCCGCTCCGCTCATTCTAGTTGTTCTCGCGTTCGCGTTTCACGCATTAGGTCAGACGCCGGAGAAGGATTGTAAGTTGGGTGTGGTGCCAAATCCGCCGCCCTTCCACGATTTCCCTGAGGACAAGTTAAAAGGTGAGGTCCGTTCTGTTCGCCAGTTTAAGGTTTGGAATATCAAGCCAGACGGGCGGGGCAGGCTGATAGAGAGTAAACGAGAAGAGGAAAACGACGAGGCGATGACATTTAATCGCAACGGCGAACGAATATTCCCGAAATCCCGGACAGTTGGCAGAGTAGAACACGATTGTGAAGCTGGCAGAGTAGTTGCGGAAAGATCCTTCGATAACAAGGGTATTCGTGGATCTTACACTACTTATAAATACGATGCTCTCGGTAGAATCGTTGAGAAATCTGATTATTGTGCTGATGGAATACTAGAGCGAAGTGAAATATATACTTCCGACGAAAACGGAAATGTAGTTAAAGTAATTGAGAAACAACAAGTACATCCCGAACATTTTCGTCCAAAGCGATACGATCAGTACGTTACCACGTCGAGTACTTACAGATACGACGGAAAACAACGGCTCATCGAAGATAAGGGATTTTATCCGGATGGAAAATTGGCACACACCTTTACCTATACGTATGACGACAAAGATCGACGCGTTCGGAGGCTTTGGACCGACAATAAAGGCCGTACAAGTTTCTTGGTCATTTATACGTTCAACAGCAGTGGTCGCCTCGTCGAAAAACTGAATTACGCCAATAGTTGCCGAATGGGATATGTGCAGCCGGACGGCGACTTTGAGTTTTGTGAAGGAACTCTAACGACAGACGCTGGCATGTTTAACTCGGGGACCAAAACGGTATATACCTATGACAAGCGAGGCAATTGGATCAAGCAGCTCGAGCATACGATCGCCGAGAAGGATGGTGCTAAATCATTCCTCCCGTCTGGAGCTTTGTATCGACAGGTAATTTACTACAAGCCGCAAACAGAAGGAAGGCGGCGTAACTCATAGCG
>JBEBGA010000472.1:0-2016 GCA_040081695.1 Pyrinomonadaceae bacterium | reverse complement strand
ACCGGACGCTCGACCGCAAAGTGGCAAAACGCCTAAGTGCTACGCTTGCACAATTTTACATTTCTTTACAAATAGCCTCGAACCTTACTGATAGAATTAACGTCTTATACTGTTGAAGCACGCAACTTTCGCGTTTCAAAGTGTATAAAACAAGGGAATTTATTACTTATGTTGCAAAATGTACTTATTTCTGTGTTGATATTCCTATTTTCAGGGGTCTTTGCACTCGTTTTTGGACAGACGCCCGATGCGGCTATCAAGCCTACCTATTTTTCGGGGGATGTCGCCGCGATAAGCGCAACGACTCTTTCAATAACTACTAAAACCGGGACTGTCTCGGTTGCACTCAGCGATAAGACGGCTTTCAAAAAAGTCTCGGCGGAGACGCGGAGTCTTACTACGGCAATCGCCGGGGCTTTAGCGGATGTCGTCGCAGGCGACCAGGTGACTGTTTCGGCTTTACAGGCCGCTGACGGCAAGACGATGAACGCCCGCACCGTTTATTTTGTTTCCAAAGCAGACATTTTAGCAAAAAATGCTAAAGACGTTGCCGAATGGCAACGGCGCGGTATCGCCGGAAAAATAACTGCCGTAAATGCTCAGACAAACCAGATCACTGTCGATATCCGTGGACTGACGGGCAGCACTACGATGACGGTCACGCCCAAAGCGGATGCGAAATTTATCCGCTACGCTCCGGATTCGGAGAGATTTGATGAGGCAAAACCAAGTACGTTCACCGAGATAAAAGCGGGTGATACGATCCGTGCACTTGGTGATAAGAATACCGAGGGAACCGCGATGACGGCGGAGACCGTGCTGACCGGTGCCTTTTTGACGGTGGCGGGAACGATCGTCTCGACCGATCCCGCAAAGAACGAGGTCGTGATCAAAGACCTACAAACAAATAAAGATGTAACCGTTGCTCTTGGCACTACGTCGGTAATGAAAAAGTTTCCGTCTGAAATGGCGGAGCGTATGGCGGGTATGCAGGCTGGCGGCGGCGCAGCAATGGGCGGTCCGGGCGGTGTTCAGATCGTCAGGCCTCCGACCCAGGGCGGACAGGGTCAACCAGCGGCAGGAGCCGGACAGGGACAGCCGGGAGGAAACGGTCCGCGAGGCATGGGTGGACGTCCGGGCGGCGGCGGCGGCATTGACGATATGCTTGAGAGATTTCCAAGTGTGACGATCGCCGATCTTAAGGCTGGCGATATGATCGCTGTTTCGAGCACTAAAGGTGTGACTCCTGATCGCATTCGTGCAATTAAACTTTTGGCAGGCGTCGAGCCGTTTATCCGCATGGCACAAGCACAGGCTGGCCGTAACGGCGGACGCGGAGTCGATTTTAATATACCGGGCCTCGATGGAGCCGGTTTCCCGTAAATAAAACATTAATGACCGGGCGGCAAATGCTAACGACGGCCGCCCAAACCCTTTTATTAAAAGGCCATAATATTATGAAACTCATTAGATCATTTCTTTTAGTCGCTATGTTTGTAGCCGTTTCGGCGGGTTCGATCATCGCCCAGACAGCAGGCAGCATCGGAGGTACGGTCACGGACGCACTCGGGGCGATCGTGGTTGGTGCGACTGTTACGGCGGTTGCCCCAAACGGTACACAAAAACAAGCCATCACAAATGCCCGCGGCGAATATACGATCAGCGGCCTGACGCCGGGTAAATACACGGTCAAGGCGATCGCTCCTAAATTCTCACTTTATGAGAACACCGAGGTCGAAGTTACATCCAGCGAAAAGAACGAACTTTTTGTCGTGCTGACGGTCGGCGGCGTACAGGAAAATGTGGATGTCGATTCGAACACTCAGGTCTCGACGGACGCGGATGCCAATAAATCGGCGACCATCTTGAAAGAAAAAGATCTCGACGCATTGCCGGACGATCCGGACGAACTCGCTGCCGCTTTACAGGCTATGGCCGGAGCCGGAGCCGGCCCCGATGGCGGACAGATCACGATCGACGGTTTTACCGGTGGCAGAATGCCCCCGAAAGAAGCTA
>JBEBGA010000471.1:0-2018 GCA_040081695.1 Pyrinomonadaceae bacterium | reverse complement strand
AATTTGTTCTGAAGAAAGATTTGGAGACTTCCGTCGAGCTTTACGTAAATCTTGTGAAGAAATTATTGAACGCAGAGATCGCAGAGTAGGCAGAGATCTAAGTCTGGTTTTTTCTCTGCGCCCTTTGCGGCCTCTGCGTTAAAATTTTCATTATGAAGATCGCACTTATCGGTTACGGAGTAATGGGCAGGCTTATTCATGTGCTTGCCGAGAACAAGGGCCATGAGATCGTTGTGGCTTTTGATGAGCCTGATAGGGATATTTCTGCCGAGGAAATGGCTGAGAAGATGTCCGAAGCGGTGGTCGCGATCGATTTTACGGTCGCGGCGGCGGTTCGGCGGAATGTGGAGGCGTGTTTGCTCGCCGGGATCCCGATCGTCGAAGGCACTACGGGATGGAACGACAGCCGCGAAGAGATCGAAAGGCTCGTCGCCGACGGCGGCGGGGCGATGGTTTTTGGGGCGAATTTTTCGGTTGGGGTCAATTTGTTTTACAAGATCGCAGCATACGCGGCGGAGTTGTTTGCAAAGTTTCCCGAATACGAGGCGTTTATCGAGGAGCAGCATCATTCACGGAAGAAGGATGCCCCGAGCGGGACGGCGCTCAAGATACAGGAGGTCGTAGGGAAGCAACTCAGGAAACACGCAGACGTTGACGTCCGCGTTCCGGTCGCGGCGACCCGTGCAGGAAATATCCCCGGCACACATCGAGTTGGTTTCGACGGCCCGGCAGATCAAATCCTCCTCGAACACACCGCCCGTTCCCGCGACGGTTTTGCCAACGGAGCGATCATTGCGGCGGAATGGGTTGTCGGGAAAAAGGGCGTGTTTGAGTTTACAAATGTAATTAACGAAATGGGGGATTGAGATATTTCGAATATCAAACTCTTTGAGAACAGACGGTTCGATCCGTTTGGGTCGAGGCGGAAGGGAAGTGGTATTTTTCGGTACAGGATGTCGTCGAGATACTGACTGACCGCGCGGATGTTAAGCAATATACAAAGCGCATGCTCAGCCGCGACGCTCAGTTGGCTCGCGCAGGTCGGGGCCGACCGTTTGGATGAGATCGAGAACCCGGAACTCGCGACGCAGCGTACTCGTGAACTTTATAAACTGAAAGGCTATTCGCCCCAACTCTATCCGGCAAAATTTCTTCCCGGCTCCTCTGGAATAAAACTCTTAAAGCGAGACATTTCTTTGTTGTCAGAGCATTTGTAATTTCAAAGGAGTTAATAAAGATGAATATCAAGAGAGTAGTATTCGCGGCCTTTCTCGCCGCTTCGGTGACGTTGGTTTCGGGGTTGTCGTCGTTCGCTCAGGACGCGATGAAGAGCGACGACGGTATGAAAAAAGAGGGAGCGATGATGATGGAAGACAAGCGTCCCGTCGTTGCTATTATCGCGGCCGAGTGGTGCCCTTACTGCAAGCGCATCGACCCGGTCGTCAAGGAAGTGATGGCGGCCTATTCAGAAAAGCTCAATTTCGTTATGTTTGACGTCACGGACGAAAGAACGAAAGCAGCAGCGATGGAAACTGCCAAGAAACTCGGCCTCTTAGAGTTTTTCGACGAATATAAAGGCAAAACGTCGACCGTTGCCGTCTTGAAAGACAAAAAGATCGTTTACAAGACATCGAACAACGGCAACAAAGGTGACTACGTAAAGGCTTTTGACAAGGCTTTGAAATAAGAGTTCGGTGATTTGGGGACGGGCGTCAGGGTGTTTCGACACTTTGACGCCTATTTTTTTGGCAATACAATCGTATTGTGACACCAAAGATCAAGATATGCTGTATCGCAAGCGTCGAAGAAGCGGCGTTGGCGGTCGAATTTGGAGCAGCGGCAGTCGGATTGGTAGCGAAAATGCCAAGCGGGCCGGGGCCGATAGCGGATGAATTAATTAGGACGATTGCCGCAAACGTGCCGCCGCCGATCGCTACATTTCGGTCAACCCGCACTTCGCAAAGTCCGCGCTCGGCCGCTATCGTCCGGAGGATTTCATTGCACTTGTCGATGCGCAC
>JBEBGA010000470.1:0-2025 GCA_040081695.1 Pyrinomonadaceae bacterium | reverse complement strand
AGTCAGGTTCAGTTGTTTCTACCGGGTCTTTAACGACGAATAGAACCAGCGGCAGCAATATCGCCCAGACCAGAAAACTCACGGCTATCAATGCCGTCCGCCAGCCATGAGCGGCGATCAACGGTGCGGCAATTAATGGAACGACCGCTCCGCCTATTGCGGTCCCTGTTAGTAATAGACCGAGAGCAGTGCCTCGTCGTGTGGTGAACCATTTCGATACGAGCACGATGCACGGAGCAACGCCTATGAATCCGAGCGATGCCCCCATCAGAAATCGAGCGGTGTAAAACTGGACGACCGATTGCGAATAGGCGAGCAGGATCGTCCCAACTCCAAGCAGCACACATCCGAAAAGCATCATCGGCCGGAGACGAAATTTCGTAACCAGCCAGCCGCCGATCAGCGAGAAAAGCCCGGACATCAAGAACGTGATATTCGCCCCATTCGCGACAAACGTCTCTGCTATCGCGCCGTCGATTGCTCCGATAGCGACAAACTCTTCGCGCATCGGCTTGTAAAAAGGCGGCAGCCCGCCGATCGCGAGCCCGTTGCTCACAATAAGAGCAAGTGTTGAGACCGCGAGGATGACCCAGCCGTAATTTGAGCGTTGTGACATGAGGTTAGCGAAGCGGCTCCGTGATCCGCCCGACCGGATAGATACCGACCTTCTGATTTAAGTAATAGGGCGAGCGTTCGTAAAAGAAATTTAACCGTGCACGCGGGTTCTTAGCGAAAGCGTCGTCTTTCAACCGCGTTTCAAATTCGGCTTTTAGTTTTGGGTCGTTAGCAAGCATTTCTTTTGCCAGTTTTTCGATCTGATAGCTCTCGCCGTATTCTTTTTGCTCGAAAACGGAATTAAAAAACCCCCAATAGACGAACGAATCCGGCGCGGCGGGTTCGAGCAGGTGGATGGCGACGTTTGCCGTGTCCTGATCAAGCGAAACAATCACAGAACCGGCGGCATAGGTGCGGTTTTCTTTCATCGAGACTGGCTTGCACGCGAGTGTAATGCGGTTTTCGAATGAGTTGGCAGCCCATTTAGGTTCGGTCAGCTTGTAGCTTTCGACATCGACCGTCATTGGCTTGTTTAGCGTTGTAAATTTGATGCCGTGCAGTTTTAGAACATCGATCACGTCCTTGTACTGCGGCGGGATAATATACCCAAGCGGCGGCGCAACAGATGCCGACACGCGGCCCTCGTCAAATTTTTTGATCGTGTAATCTTTTGGCGTGGTGCCGTAAACGAGTCGCTTGCCGCCCGAGATCGGCGAATCGTCTATTTTGTACTCGAGCCCCTTGAACGGGGTCTCGGTCGCTTTGTCGGTCACGTCGAGCCGGAGCGGGAACGCAAGTTTGTCGTCGTAAGCTTTGCCGCGTTCGATGGTTTGCGTTTCGGCGATGACGTTTGCGGCAAAGAGGCTCGCCTTTGTCTTGCCGATCTCCTCGATAAAATAACGCAGAGTGTCGTACGTGCCGCGGACGCGGGATTTGTACGGCTTGTAAACGTGCGTTTCGATCAGCAATCCGGCACGGTTTCGCAGCGGCGTGTAACCTGTGGCGTATCTCGGTGTTGCAATGAATGTCGCAATGCCGCTTGTTATCTCGCGTCCGGCAAACTCAACATAATGCGTCAGCAGATTGCCTTCTTTCTGGACCTTTGGCACAACATTGCCGTCAAAATGCTCGTCCATCCAATTCTTGATCGATGGCGAAACTTCCTGAAAATGAGCGTATTCGTAAGTTAAGTTGTACTGAAAATCAGCACCGTCCGTTACGTGGCAATCGATAAATGCATCAGGTTTCCACTGGTTCCACAAACCCAGCCACGCTCGCGTTTCCGGTGCGTCGGCCTTCATATAGTCGCGGTTAAGATTGAGGTTCGATGCGTTTGCACGAAAGCCCATCTCTTCGGGGCCGTTTTGATTGATCCGCATGAACGGGTTCGAATTCTCATGCCCGTCAACGTTGTAAATTACCTCGAAGAGGATAACGACATCCTTCAAAAGATCGGCACGGGTTTTGGTG
>JBEBGA010000128.1:0-8004 GCA_040081695.1 Pyrinomonadaceae bacterium | reverse complement strand
AACTGACCCGTTCGGAAATGGTCGCACCGATCATTTCAAACGACCGCGTTATCGGGGCATTTGACCTCGAAAGCGATCAGCTTGATGCCTATTCCGAAGACGATCTCGCGATCTTGCAGCTCCTTACCTCGCAAGTTGCGATCATTATTGAAAAAGTCCGCCTCCACGACCAGGTCGTTGAGAAAAAGCGTCTGCAGGCACAGCTTGAGATCGCTCGCCAGGTCCAGCTCGAGCTGCTGCCGTCCGCCGATCCGGTTGTTGAGGGTTTTGATATCTCGGCATATATTTTCCCCACGGAGGAAGTGTCGGGTGACTATTACGATTGGGTTCGCCTGTACGAAGACCAGATCGGTATCGTCGTAGCCGATGCCGTCGGAAAGGGAATTCCGGCCGCTTTACTAATGGCATTTCTGCGAGCTTCGCTTCGCTCAAGCGCTCAGATCGGTTACGCACCGCATATTGCGTTTGGCAAAGTCGGGGCTTTGTTGAGTGATTCGACCGAAGACAATCAATTTATTACTGCGATCTACGGTTTGCTTGATTCTACAAACCGCACCTTTGTATTCTCGAATGCCGGGCACAATCCGCCGCTGCTTATTAAACCTGACGGTGAATACCGTTTTGTCGAATACGGCGATATGCCGCTGGGGATGTTTCCCGACAGCCAATATCATCAGCATTTTATCCGGTTCGAAGAGGGGCAGGTGATGGTTATTTACACCGACGGTATAACCGAAGCGGCAAATCCGGGTGGCGAAGAATACGGTAATGAGAGGTTTGCCAAGCGGATTCTGTCCGGCATCCATTTATCCGCAAAACAGATGATAGACCACGTCCGCCAAGGTGTCGCGGATTTTACTGAGCGAAAATTCCTGGATGATGACGGGACGCTGTTTATCGTAAAGGCACAATAAACAAGGGCACACATAATTACTACGTGTGCCCTTACTTACGTGCGGGCTACTGACACCCGAGCGTTTGTTCAGTTGTTGGAAATTGTGAACTAATGTGCCGTGAACGAAGAATGGTGATTATCGCCACCGGGTACAACGGGGGTTGAATAATCGTCATAGTTTATCTTGTCGTTCTCTGTCGAGAATGCATAGGCATCAAATCCGTAAGCATCAAGAAAATCTGTCAACTCCTGCGACCTATCAAGATAGAGCGTCTCGGTAAAACCGAGCTCAGCCCTGATACTCAACAGCCGCTCGATCACCTCGAGCGGTGCAAAACATTGATCTGGATCTTTATGAGTAGCCATAAGACTTGCCGTTCGCGGGCACCTTGCCGAACTATTCCGGCATCTACTTAGATAACGAAAGGTTGATAAAGGTTGTTCGGGTATTTTTCGTAGATATCATCTAATGAAAAACGATTGAGTTTAGGGTGAAAAGGTAATACTCTTTAGATGAAACGCACAGTTGGTATTTAGGGGATCAATATGAAAAGAAGTATTTTTCGGATGTCCACATGGGTTGTAGCAGGGCTGGTATTTGCATCTATTGGCTTAGGCCAGCAGCAAATTCGAACGTCGGCGGTAGCTGATAAATACACCATCTCGGCAAAAGCCGGCGGTGTAAATTTCGTCGAAGGCGATGTGAGGGTTGCGAGGGCAGCGGACCGCAGCGGCGTCCTATTAAGACGTGACCAACTCGAGGTCGGTGACCGCGTTTCGACGGGAGCGAACGGCAAGGCCGAGATTCTGCTTAATCCAGGCTCGTATATCCGTCTTGGTTCAAATACAACTTTTCAATTTCTAACCACTTCGCTAGATGATCTGCGGGTTCGTCTCGATGGCGGCACGGCGATGTTCGAGGTATTTGCTGCGAATGAATTTCAAGTTACGGTCGAAACCGCGAACGGTAATGTTTCGTTGGTCGAGACCGGTGTTTATAAGGTCGATGTTCCTCAAAACGGACTGGCGACAATTGCGGTGTTTGACGGTATGGCACAGCTATCAGGTCCGCAACTTACGGTCCTTAAGAAAGGACGTTCTAGCCTTATCGGATCAGCAAATGTTGCGGTCACTAAATTTGATCGTGATGACCGTGGGGAATTAGTGGCATGGAGCAAGAGCCGCTCGAAAGATCTGGCCAAAGTCACATCGTCGTTAAAGGAACGTGATTTTCGTGATTCGTTGATCAGCTCGTTCCATATGGGACGGTGGAATATGTTTGATTCATTTGGGCTGTGGGTCTTTAATCCACGCTTTATGTCTTATTGCTTTTTGCCGTTTGGGTATGGGTGGCGATCGGCTTATGGATATGGTTTCGGATGGGGCTTTAATTGGTACAATTTGCCGCCGTACATTACCGCACCGCCGATCGTTGCATCCGATCCGAATCGCAAAGATCCACGCGGAGGCGGTCGCGGCAGCATAGTTCGGGGCGAAGACCCCGCTTTTAAGGTTATCGAACAGAAACGTCAGCCGCGTATGCCAACGGACCGCGATGATCTTGACATCCGCGGGCCTATCCGCGGCCCGATACGTAATGAAACGCCGGTTTTCGCTCCTCTGCCTACGGAGAAGGTAAACACGAACCGCAAAAAAGACAATTAGATCAGATTTTTCTGAACCAAAAATGGGGCGGGAGACTATGAGTTCTCCCGTTTTTTATTTTAGAAAGTACAGAATTGTTGCCGCCTGTTGCTGAACCTCAGGTTTGGGCAATAGAGGTTCGGCAATCAGAAACACAGACTGGATGCCGTTAAACAAGGTGTGCAGAACGATGCACGGCCAGAGATTGTTTGTCTTAACGCGGATCGCTGTCAAAACCACACTCAGCACGCCTAAAAGAAAGATGGTCGAATAACTCGGCCAATATTGTGGTACGTGGATGATCGCAAAAAGAAATGTGACCAATGCGAATGCCGCCGGAACGCCGAGAGCCCGCTGAAACGCTGAGTAGAGAACCCCGCGATAGACGACCTCTTCGACTATTGGTGCGGTAAACGTAGCCACAAATGCGACGACATAAACTACGTATCGAGAACTTTGGAGCATTCGGATCAGATCATTTTCTTGTTCCGGAACGAGTGAACCAACCACGGCCGCCAGCACAAAAAACGAACCGAGCACGATGAGATAATGCCACCAGCGAAAACCACCTGTTTGCCACCCAAGCATCTCCTTGAATGAGTATTGCCGCCGTTTGGTAACGATCAGCCAGGCTAACAGTATCGTCAGCAGGTGAGCCGGCAGGATCGCGATGATCTGTATAAAAATTGCGGTCGGATCTGATTTTGCTAATTCAACGATCTGTTCGCTTTCGGTTACCGGCGGATTCCTTGTTGCAAGATACGGCAGTAGAAAAAGTGTAGGAAGAATAAGGATGCATAGAATGCTCGCGACCCACAGTCCAACTCCCTCTAACGAGCCCCAAGGCGGATTGTTGGGTGACGGTGGTCCGGGGATAATTGCCGGTTCGACAGGTAAGGGGAGTTCGGAATAATCTGCGCTATGTTCTGTATTCTGCACCAAAAGAGTTTATCCAAACGGCGTCGCAGTTCCAAGTTCGTCTTTTCGTTCTTGAGTTTCGGGCCAAGACAAGATAGCCTAGAATCCCGTGGAGCTACACACGGAAAATCCCCAACAAAATGTGATCGCTGTGATTCCGGCACGACTCGGCTCGACGAGACTTGCTCGGAAAATGCTGTGTGAAATTGCCGGGAAACCGTTGATCTTGCACACGATGGAGCGTGCGCGTGCCGCAAAGCTCGTAGATCGTGTGATAGTAGCGACCGATTCTCAAGAGATCTTTGATGTAGTCATCGCGGCAGGCGGCGAGGCGATGATGACTTCGGCGGAGCATCAGTCGGGCAGCGACCGGATCGCTGAGGTAGCCGAAACGATGCCGGCCGGTTCGTTGATCGTTAACGTTCAGGGCGACGAGCCTTTGATATCGCCGGACACGATCGATGCTGCTGTTCAGGCTCTCATCAATGATGCTGACGCAGATATTTCTACGGCATCCGAACCGATCACGAGTCTTTGGGATGAGATCCTGAATTTCAATGTCGTAAAGGTCGTGGTCGGCGAAAACGGCTACGCTCTTTATTTTTCGCGCTCCCCGATGCCGTTCCCGCGGGAAGCGGCATTAAGACACGGCGGCCCGAACGAAGCGATCGAGGCCGAGCCCGAACTGCTTAATAATTTTCGCAAACATACAGGTATTTATGTTTATCGACGCGAATATTTGCTTGAGTTTACCAAGCTGCCGCCGTCGCGGCTTGAGCAGATCGAAATGCTCGAGCAGCTCAGAGCTATGGAAAACGGGGCGAAGATCCGCGTGGTTCATACGAACGAAAGTTCGGTGGCTGTTGATACTCAAGAAGATCTAGATCGCGTTTGGGCAATTTTGAGTTCGGGCGAGGTTAAAGGCAGCTAACAGCTGTCGGCTTACAGCTATTAGCTGCATTTTAATATGGGCGATTGGATCGGACTTGGGTTTTTTGTATTGCTTATCCTTGGAGCGATCGTTGCTCTCAAGGTACTGAGCAAACCGCGTGTTAGTACTTCAGACGAATTTGAACGGCGGGCGGCGGAGGAAAAGACTATGCTTGGTGCTTCGATGAGTGCTTTGCAGGAGATCATGGATCCGGCCGAAAAGCGAGCGAAGGAAGTTATCGAACAGATGAAAGACGGGACATTTCAGAAGAAGAAGCGTGAAGGGAAGGCAGACGGCCCCGACGAGATAGGTGAGATAGAGGGAACTGGAGAAAAACAATGACCAAATACATATTCGTTACAGGCGGCGTGGTTTCGAGTTTGGGTAAAGGGTTGGCGGCGAGTTCGATCGGGTGTTTGCTTGAGGCCCGCGGGATGAGCGTTCAAATGATGAAGCTCGACCCGTATATCAACGTCGATCCGGGCACGATGTCGCCGTTTCAGCATGGCGAGGTTTTTGTGACCGACGACGGAGCCGAGACTGATCTTGATCTTGGGCATTATGAGCGTTTCACGCACGCCAAATTGTCGCAGGCGAATAACTGGACGAGCGGTCGTATCTATCTCTCGGTTATCGAAAAAGAACGCCGCGGCGATTATCTTGGCAAGACGATCCAGGTCATCCCGCATATCACCGACGAGATCAAGGCTGCCGTTCGCAAGGTCGCCGAGATGCATGAGCCGGACGTTTTGCTCGTCGAGATCGGTGGTACGGTCGGTGATATCGAGTCGCTGCCGTTTATGGAGGCGATCCGCCAGATCGGTAACGAAGAAGGGCGCAACAACGCGATCTTTGTACATGTCACACTTGTGCCGTTTATTGCGGCCGCCGGTGAACTAAAAACAAAGCCGACACAGCACTCGGTCAAAGAGCTTCGCGAGATCGGTATCGCACCTGACATTTTGCTATGTCGTTCGGACCGTCCTTTGCCGTCTGACCTGCGTAAAAAGATCGGCCTTTTTTGCAATGTGCAGGATAACGCTGTGATCTCTGCTCTCGATGTCCCATCGATATACGAGGTGCCGCTTGCGTTTCACGAACAGGCTCTTGACGAGCTGATCGTCCACAACCTCCATCTAACTGAGCAGTTTCCGACGGTCGATCTAAAGAACTGGCGTGAGCTGGTTTCGACCATCAAAGAGCCGACCGGCGGCAGTGTGCGTATCGCGATAGTCGGTAAATATGTCGAGCTTGAGGATTCGTACAAGTCTTTGCGAGAGGCTTTGACCCACGCCGGAGTTGCGAATAACTTACGCGTCAACGTTAACTGGATCGAGTCCGAAAATCTGATGACGGACGATTACGAGAACGAGCTGCAAGATTTTGACGCGATACTCGTGCCGGGCGGATTTGGCAAACGCGGCATCGCCGGTATGCTCAAGGCGATAAAATACGCTCGTAAATCACAGACGCCGTATTTCGGCATCTGTCTGGGAATGCAGACGGCGTGTATCGAGTTTGCCCGCAATATGTGCGGGCTGCGTGATGCCGATTCGACCGAGTTTAACGAAGACACGCCGTTTCCAATCATCTTTAAGCTGCGCGATCTAGTCGATGTTGACGAGCTTGGCGGTACGATGCGGCTTGGCAATTACCCTTGTCAGTTAGAGGATGGTTCGCTCGCACGCAACGTCTATCACGGCCAGGCCGAGATCGGCGAACGCCACCGACATCGCTACGAATTTAACCCCGAATACCGCAGCGTGCTCGAAAAAGAGGGTCTGGTTTTCAGCGGAGTGTCGCCCGACGGCAAGTTCGTCGAGATGGTCGAGCTGCCGCGTGACGTGCATCCATATTTCATCGCGTGCCAGTTTCACCCGGAATACAAATCAAAACCCCTCGATGTCCATCCGCTGTTTGACGCGTTCGTCAGTGCCGCGTGGCAGAATAAACTCAGGAGCGAAAATCTCGAACACGACGTTACGAGTGATAAGCAGGTTGAAATACCCGAAAGAGCTCAAATGGGTGAGGCAGAGTGATCTACAAGTTATTTGAGATCGTCCAAATATTACTCTTCGGCTCCTTTCTATTGGTAACACTTGCCGGATTAATTCACGGTATTTTTCTCGACAAGCTTCTGAAGTACCAGTATTTTAATCACAAAATGGAATGGGAGAATGATGGAAGTATGAATGGGGTGTTTTGGACTGCACCTGAATCAAAAGCTTGGCAGAGCTTTTTCCGTGCAACGAAATTTATAGATAAGAAGTGGGCTAGCGAACGACCACAATGGGTATACGACGATGTAAAGGCTACCGAATTGTACAATTCTTTTCGACGTTCACGGCGAATTCTCATTGTTTTTGTTAGTCTTATGTTATCAATTGTTTGTATTTTCTTAGCATTTAAGATGGCCGGTTTTGACTAATGATTAATTCATTTCAAGTACAAGATGTTCCTTTTGGTACAGGAACTTTATCGTTTTTGCTTGGCCCGTGCGTGGTCGAATCTGCACAGCATGCGCTGTTCATGGCGCAGGAGATCAAGGACATTTGTGCACATGTCGGCGTCGGATTTGTTTACAAGTCTTCGTTTGACAAGGCAAACCGAAGCTCGATCGACAGTTTTCGCGGCGACGGGATGGAGTTTGGGCTTTCGATACTTGCACAGGTCAAAGAGGAGATCGGCGTGCCGGTGATAACCGACATTCACGAACCTCATCAGGCTGACACGGTCGCCGAGGTTGCGGATATGCTTCAGATCCCCGCGTTTTTGTGCCGTCAGACCGATCTGCTTATTGCCGCCGCAAAGACCGGCAAGGCAGTCAATGTTAAAAAAGGGCAGTTCCTGTCGCCTTGGGACGCAAAGAACATCGTTGATAAATTACAGGCGGCGGGTTGCGAAAAGGTCTTGCTTACCGAACGCGGTGCGAGCTTTGGTTATAACAATCTTGTTGTCGATCTGCGGTCGTTTCCGGTGATGCGTTCGTTTGGCGTGCCGGTGGTTTTTGACGTGACGCATTCGCTGCAACTGCCGGGCGGGCTTGGCAAGGCAACGGGCGGCCAGTCCGAATACATCGAAGATTTCGCACGTGCGGGTGTTGCTTGCGGCGTCGATGCGGTCTTTATGGAGGTCCACGACAACCCGGCCGAGGCTCCGAGCGACGGACCAAACCAGTTGCCGCTCAACCGTCTGGAAAAACTGCTGAAAAAATTAAAGGCGATCCACGAGTTGGTAAACGACCATCAAACCTGATAAATGATCAATCGAATTTTAATAACCACGATCCTTGCACTATTTGTCTCGTGCACGCTCGCTGCGACGGTACACGCCCAGGCCGGAGCAAATGCGACGTGGCGGGTCCAGAAATACGACCTCAATGTAACGCTGCCGCAGGATGAAAGATCGCGTGTCGTCACGGCAAGGGCGATTCTTAGCATCAAGAATGTCTCAGGCGCTCCCGCAGGAACATTGACTCTAAGGATCTCGACAGCCGCCGAGGTCACTTCGATCAAGATCAACGACGCGATCGTCGATTTTACAAAGGCTGAGGAAAAGGCAGGCGCCTTGAGTTTGCAGCGTATCGGGATGAGATTTGGTTCGCTTGCACCTGATT
>JBEBGA010000469.1:0-2032 GCA_040081695.1 Pyrinomonadaceae bacterium | reverse complement strand
CCTCATCATCGAAGCCGAGACTTCGATCGAAAAAGATCGCGACGAAAAAGAACTGATCGTCGAAAAGAACCGTCTCGACACGCTCATCAAAAACGCCCGCCGTGCGATGAACGAGGTCGGCAAATCGTTTGAGCTTGAGGAACAACAAGCGATCAACGCCGTCCTCAACGACGCCGACGCCGCTCTTTCGACAACGAGTGTTGACGAGATCAAGATCCAACTCGGCAACGTCGAAACTGCCGCCAACAAGATCACGGCAGCGATGCTGACGATGACGTAGGGCGATACTTTGACTTGAGAAAACGCGGCAACTGTCGCAAAATAATAAGAGCGTCAGTTCATACGGATGGACTGACGCTTTTGAAATTTCAGATCACGAATTTGAAATTGTATTAAATGAGTAAAAGAGATTATTACGAAGTTTTAGGCGTTTCAAAAACGGCGACCGACGCCGAGATCAAACGCGCGTATCGCAGCCTCGCGGTGCAGCATCACCCGGACAAGAATCCCGGCGACGCCGCCGCCGAGGATAAATTCAAAGAGGCCGCCGAGGCTTACGCCGTGCTGTCGGACCTCCAAAAACGCGCCGCCTACGACCGGTTTGGCCATCAGGGCGTTCTGGTGCGGGTGGTTTTGATCCCGGATTTTCGAATATCGAGGATATTTTCGACATCTTTGGTTTCGGCGATATGTTTGGCGGGCAGCAAGGGCGTCGGCGAACGACTGTCCAACGCGGCTCTGATCTGCGTTACGATCTCGAGATCACACTCGAGGACGCAGCGACCGGCAAGGACGAAAAGCTCCGTATCCCGCGTCTCGAAAAATGCGACGAGTGTTCCGGTTCCGGTGCCGAAAAAGGCACGACCGCCGAAAGCTGCATCACCTGTCAAGGCAGCGGCCAGACACGTTATCAGCAGGGTTTTTTTAGCGTAATGCGCACCTGCAGCAACTGTCAGGGCAAAGGGCAGATCATCAAAAACCCGTGCAATAAATGCCGCGGAGCGGGCCGTGTCGAGAAAGAAAAAACGATCGAGATCAAGATACCTGCGGGCGTCGAAACGGGCTCACGCCTGCGTGTGACCGGCGAAGGCGAGGGCGGTGTGAATGGCGGCCCGTCGGGCGATCTGTTTATCGTTTTGCATGTTGCAGAGCACGAGCAGTTTGAACGCCAGGGAGCAAATCTTTACTCCGCCGTTCCGGTCACTTTTGCCCAAGCGGCTCTCGGTGCCGACATCAAAGTAAAAACACTCGACGGCGAAGAGGATCTCAAAGTCCCGCCCGGCACTCAGACAGGCACGGTCTTTCGCGTCAAAGGCAAAGGAATGCCAAATCTTGCCGCCCGCGGCCACGGCGACCTATTTGTCGCGGTCACGCTCGTGACGCCAAAAACCCTTACAAAAGAGCAGCGAAAGTTGCTTGAGCAGCTCTCTGAGATCGAGGACGTCGATTTTTCGGATGAATCATTCATCGATAAGGTTCGCAACATCTTTGGCTAGAATGAAGGGGATCACGCCTAAAGGCATAATTCTGAACATAAAAAAGGGCTTCGTTCACTTAAAACGAAGCCCTTTTCTATTCCAACGATTATCTTAGAATTAATCGTCGCCGATGGTGACGATCATTACGTTGATCGCGGCCTTGATCTTTTTCTTGGTCGGGTTGCTGATCTCGAAAACTAGGTCGCCATCAGCGACAGTTGTCGCGTTGTAATTGCCGAGTTCGTCGGTTACGTCAACTAGCTTTCCTTTCGCAGGTGTGATCATCGTTATCTTTGCCGCTTTGTCGGCGTCAGCGATCGTCACGTCTTGACCCTTTTTCGCACCGACGACAAATTTTTTCGACTGGCCGGGTTCGAGGTCAAAATTCTCGACCGTGTTGTCGGTGCCTTTCTTAAATGAGAGCCGCGTAGGTTCGCCATCGGCGGGCTTGGCAGAGTTAGCATTTGCGGCGGTGTTGGCGTTTGCTGTGTTTGTGCTGGCCGGTTTTGCATTGGCCGCTGTATTGGCAGCGTTCGCATTTGTGTTGGTATTAG
>JBEBGA010000468.1:0-2035 GCA_040081695.1 Pyrinomonadaceae bacterium | reverse complement strand
ATCCGCTTGAACGCCGAAAAGCGTCCGAATTCATTTCTGGCCCGCTCGCACCCGTCAGACGTGGCCCGGGTCGAAGACCGAACCTATATTTGTTCACTGGCCAAAGGCGATGCCGGACCGACCAACAACTGGATGGCTCCGAAAGATATGAAGCCGATTTTGATGGACAAATTCGCGGGTTGTATGAAAGGTCGCACCATGTATGTGATCCCGTTCTGTATGGGACCGATCGGTTCGCCGATTTCGCAGTTCGGAGTCGAAATTTCCGACTCGCCATATGTGGCCGTCAATATGAAAGTTATGACGCGGATGGGCGACAAAGCCCTCGCAGCACTCGGCGATCACGAATTTGTCCATTGTTTGCATTCGGTTGGAATGCCATTAGCCGAAGGTGAAAAAGATGTGCTTTGGCCGTGTTCACCCGATCCGAAAGATAAATATATCGTGCATTTTCCCGAAGAACGTTCAATCGTCTCATACGGTTCGGGCTACGGCGGGAATGCTCTTTTAGGTAAAAAATGTTTGGCTTTGCGGATTGCTTCGACCATCGGACGTGACGAAGGTTGGTTAGCCGAACATATGCTGATCGTCGGCGTTCAATCACCTGACGGGCGCTAAGATTATGTTTGCGCGGCGTTCCCGAGCGCCTGCGGAAAAACCAATTTTGCGATGCTGATTCCGCCCAAACCTTTTCAGGAAGAAGGTTGGAAAGTAACCACCGTCGGCGATGACATTGCCTGGATCAAGCCCAACGAAGAAGGCAAGCTCCATGCCATCAATCCCGAAAACGGATTCTTTGGCGTCGCGCCCGGCACCAATTACAAAACGAATCCGAACGCGATGGAATCGATCAAAGAAAACACCATTTTTACCAATGTCGCGCTGACTGATGACGGCGACGTCTGGTGGGAAGGAATGGACGGTGATAAACCGGCTCATGCGATTGACTGGCAAGGTAACGATTGGACTCCGCAGAGCGTAAAACCGGCGGCGCATCCGAATGCCCGGTTTACGGCTCCGATTACCCAATGTCCGGTAGTTGACGAAGATTTTGACAATCCAAACGGCGTTCCGATCTCAGCCTTTATCTTCGGCGGACGCAGAAACAGTGTCGTGCCGCTGGTTCTTCAATCATTTAACTGGGCCTTCGGTGTTTATATGGCGGCTACGATGGGTTCGGAAATGACGGCCGCCGCCTTTGGCAACATCGGCGAAGTTCGGCGTGACCCGTTTGCGATGCTTCCGTTTGCGGGCTATCACATGGGCGATTACTTTTCGCATTGGCTCAATTTCGGACGCTCGATTCCTGAACCGCCACGCATTTTCTCGGTCAATTGGTTTTTGAAAGACGAAGACGGCAAATTCCTCTGGAATGGTTTCGGCGACAATATGCGGGTCCTGAAATGGGTCGTTGAACGCGCGCGCGGCAGATCAAAAGGGGTCGAAACACCACTCGGCTGGCAGCCGAAATACGACCATCTCGACTGGCGCGGAATGGAAGACTTTACCGAAGAAGATTTCAAAAAAGTGATGAATCTCGACCGCGATATGTGGCTCAAGGAAATCGCTTCGCACGATGACCTCTTTTTCAAACTCTATGACCGTCTGCCCAAAGAAATGACGTTTATTAGAGAATTACTCGTTTCCAATCTCTGGCGGCAACAGGATTTAGGTTTGGCCACGCCAAGACCTGACGAAACGGAAGCGACGAAAGCAGTGGCCAAGTAAGGCAGAGTAAGGTAAAAGATAAAGGGTAAAAGGCGATTCGTTTGGGTCGTCTTTTGCTGTATAATTCCAATTATGTCTTATTCATCATTCACAAACTTGGAAATTAAAGAGAAATTCGGCGTTGAACAAGCCTATCAAGATGGACTTTTCTCTGATATTCCACCTTGCGAAGTGAGTGATTTACTTAAACAAAATTTAGAAGAAGGAGTTCCTTTTGCCTTGTTACAAGGCTCGGAGAAAGCTCGCTCCGAATTTATTATTGCTCCGATTTTTATGGAACTTCGTCGCCAAGCTAAAAATCAAATCA
>JBEBGA010000467.1:0-2049 GCA_040081695.1 Pyrinomonadaceae bacterium | reverse complement strand
GTGTCGGATATTATCTCTCAAATCCGTCAGCCTTTACGGCTGAAAATATCGCCGCGTTTCTCACGCGTTTTCAGGGTGCGATCTGGCTCGTCTATCTAATTTTTTCGATCCTTCGCGGGATAACGCTGCTGCCAAGTACACCGCTTGTTTTGGCCGGAACTATGCTGTTCCCGGGCCAGCCTTGGGCGGTGCTCGGTGTTTCGATGACCGGCATTTTGCTGTCATCGACGATGATCTATTACTTTTCGGACTTTCTGGGTTTTGACGAGTATTTTGAACGCAAAAGCCCTGATCTCTCGCACAAGATCAAAACAAAACTTGAGCATCCGCTCGGTTTTCTGTTCGTTGCCGGCTGGGCGTTTTTCCCGCTCGTCCCTACCGATCTCGTCTGCTATCTCGCGGGTACGACAAAAATGAATTTCCCAAAATTCATCGCGGCTGTCGGCGTGGGCGAGGTCATTTTGTGCAGCTTTTATATCTTTTTCGGCGGTGCGTTCGTAAACTATATGCGTTGAACGCAAATGTGGTGTATTCTCGCACCTTACGGTTCATTTTTTGCATCATAAACTCAGGAGAAAAGATCAGTGAAAGATTGTAATAAAGCTTCGGATTGCGGCGGTCGCCGCGAGTTTTTGGTAAAAGCCGCCGGTCTCGCGGGTGGTGTAGCTCTGACCATTTCGGGCATCGGATCGGCCTTTGGCAGATCGGCTGCGGACGTTACGGTTACCATCGATGCGGCGAGCCCGCTCAACAAAGTGGGTGGTTCGGTGATCGTTGATTCAACCGCCGGAAAGATCATCATCGCGCGCACAGGTGAGGCCGCATTTATCGCATATTCTGCCAAATGCACCCACAAAGGCGGCCTTGTCGAATATGACGCTGCGGGTAAACAGTTCGTCTGTCCGAAACACGGATCGAAATTCGACGCTGCAAATGGCAACGTAACGGACGGCCCGGCTGAGACCAAGCTTTCATCATTTAAGGCAACGGGAACAGTATCGTCGGTAACCGTAACCGTCGTCTGATCGATCTTGTATCATGTCTGAAAATAAGCCGGTGACCTCAGTCACAGCGGCTGTTTTGGCATAATACTAAGCTCTATATTTGTCTGATACCAATAGTTTTATTAGAATTTGAGAGGCGTTTTACGGGCGCCAAAACGATTTACAATTAATCACTACGAATGACAACAATCGGCATCCCCAAAGAGATCCATCCGGGCGAAAAACGCGTTGCCGCGACTCCGCAAACGATCTTAAAACTCAAAAAACTAGGTTTTGACGTCGTCGTCGAATCGCACGCCGGCCACGGTATCAACGCTATTGACAGCGAATACCGCGAGGCCGGTGCGACCGTAATTGAGGGCACCAAAGAGCTTTGGGCCGCGTCGGACGTGATAATGAAGGTTCGCCCGCCCGAGGACAACAAGAATCTCGGCGTGCACGAGGCCGATCTTTTGAAAGAAGGTGCAACGCTCATCGGGTTTGTCTGGCCGGCTCAGAACAAAGAGTTGCTTGACCGTCTCGCAAAGCGCAAAGCGACCGTTTTTGGCATGGATTGCGTCCCGCGTATCACGCGTGCGCAAAAGATGGACACGCTTTCGGCGATGGCGAATATCGCCGGATATCGAGCGATCATCGAGGCCGCGAATCATTTTCCGCGATTCTTCACAGGTCAAATAACTGCCGCAGGAAAGATCGATCCGGCAAAGGTTTTAGTCATCGGTGCAGGTGTCGCCGGCTTGTCTGCGATCGGCGCGGCGAAAGGTCTGGGAGCGATCGTGCGGGCGTTCGATCCGCGTTCGGCAACGAAGGATCAGGTCGCTTCGATGGGAGCCGAGTTTCTCGATCTCGACATCAAGGAAAAAGAAGAGGGCGAAGCGAAAGGTGGCTATGCCAAAGAGATGTCTGACGCATTTCTAAAAGCCGAGAGCCTACAAAAGGGCGGTTCGTTCAAGATTCGCGGAGCTGTTAATAAGATCTCACAGCTCTCGGACGAAGAGAAAAAACGTGGCGTCGTCGCGGCGTCGGCCGGCGCATCGTGGCCGTG
>JBEBGA010000466.1:0-2050 GCA_040081695.1 Pyrinomonadaceae bacterium | reverse complement strand
ACCGCTGTCTGATTTCGTCAACCGGCATCCGACGACGCGCATGCTGGCGCTCGCGTTCCTGGTCATGATCGGCGCCATGCTGGTTGCGGACGGTTTCGGTGTGCACGTGCCGCACACCTACATCTACTCGGCAATGGCGTTCGCCGTCGCGGGCTTGCTCGCCGACGGCGAAACCGAGATCGTCGGAGCAGAGTGTGCCGACGTGTCATTTCCCGGATTTTTCGAAACGCTCGCGTCTGTCGTAAAGTCTTAGCAACGATGAACAAAGACATCAAGATCGCACTGACCGGTTTTATGGGGGTCGGCAAATCGAGCGTTGCCCGTCACCTTGCGCACAAATTAAAGTGCCGGTGGACCGATCTTGACCGTTTTATCGAGCGAAACGACGGCCGCATCGTCGCCAAGATCATTGACGAAGACGGAGTCGATAAATATCGCGAGATCGAGACCGCCAACTTAAAACTATTGCTCGCTGACACTGATTCTCGGATTCTGAGCCTCGGCGGCGGCACTTGGACGATTGACGAAAACCGCGAATTGCTCAAAGCACATGGCTTTACCGGCGTCTGGCTCGAGGCGACTTTTGAGCATTGCTGGCTCAATATCACGTTCTCACGTAAAGAGCGCCCGCTCGCCCGTAACAAAGAAAAAGCCCGCGATCTGTTTGAGGAAAGGCAAAAGGTCTATTGTCTCGCCGACTGGCATTTCATCATCCGGCCCGACCACACTTCGTATGACGCGGCCCATCAAATCGCCGAAGAAATTTTTGGTTAAAAAACATCATTTTTCTCTTGCGAAACTTTTCGTTTTCAATCACTATAATCTCACTAAATAATTAGTGCTCGTCACCCCTTTCGGGAAAACGTGTGTCGGTTAGTTAGGATCGCGTGTATTAAAGCGATAATACGTTAAATAATAAAGACAGAATTTTTCGGGAGGAAAAATGAAAGTTAAATTTTTTACAGTTCTAATGCTGGCAGTGGCTTTGTTTATGAGCGCTTGCGGCAAGAGCGATGCTGACCTGACAAAGGCCGCCACAGATAAACTGGCTGCTGATAAGGTCACAGGCGTGACGGTTGCCGTCAAAGACGGCGTAGCGACACTTACGGGTGAGGTTGCCGATCAGGCAGTCAAAGCCAAGGCTGAGGCGACGGTCAAAGCGGTCGAGGGCATCAAATCGGTGACCAACAACTGCACACTCAAGCCGCTGCCGGTGGCAACACCAGCCGCTGCTGATCCGGCTCTGACGGGCAAGATCACTGAGGACCTAAAGAAAGCCGGTTGCGAAGCAGCTAAGGTCTCGGTCGTTAACGGTAAAGTCACCGTTACCGGCGAGGTTCCGGCTGCTAAGTATGCGACCTGCATCCAGACCATTCAACAATCCGGTATCACCGGCATTGATAACCAACTTAAGAAAGGCGCCTAAGCAAGGAGAATCAAATCATGTCACAAGAAAAATACCAGTCGATTCTCGAGCTCGCAAATTCCAACGGTACGACTTACGAGTTGACCGAAGGCGATGGTGGCACGCTCGTAATTACCGGCACGGCTCCGAGTGCCGAGGCAAAACAGGCACTTTGGGATGAGTATGAACGTCTCGATCCGGACTTCAAGTCCGGTGACCTCATTCTCAACATCGGGCTTGGTGACGCGGCCGGCGGCGGCGGTCATACATACACGGTCGAATCGGGCGACAACCTGAGCAAGATCGCTGCGGGCTACGGCATCCAGTGGAAAGCCATCTGGGACGCCAACCGCGACATCCTCAATCACCCTGACAAGATCTATCCGGGACAGGAACTCAAGATCCCTGTCTAAACCTCGGATGGTTTAACCACTAAATAACACGAAAAGACACGAATAAGATTTATTTCTTGTTCGTGTTTTTTTGTGATTTTTAGTGGTTATGATCTTAATTCGATAGTTTCACTCAATTTTGCTACATTTCACTTAATGTCTTTGGAAACGGATTTTATCGTTATCGGCAGCGGTGTGGCGGGTTTGCGGGCGAGCATTGAGCTTGCTGCAAGCGGTGGACGCGTTGCTGTAT
>JBEBGA010000465.1:0-2051 GCA_040081695.1 Pyrinomonadaceae bacterium | reverse complement strand
ATATACGACCATTCTTCACCGCCGGCGAATTCTTAAAAGCGTCGTTCGGCTCCTTGTTATCGTCCGATTCCGAAAGGATGATCACTTCCGGATTCAACGCCGAAGCGGTTTCTTTGCTTATTTTCGGGTACGCAGTTTCAACATGAGCCGTCACCGATTCTCCATAAGCAGATTTGATGACTTGCGTTAAAAAAGAATCTTTACCAATAGTAAAAAGTGGCTCTTTCGAAATCTGGATGAAAACCTTTGGAAGAACCTTTAACTCTCCTCTCGGCTCCACGAAACTAACTAAATGACTAATTCGGCTAACCCTGCCGCTGAGGCCCAACACAAGAGCCTCGGCCTTATCTTTCGTCCCCAACAGATCGCCCAACTGAATCAAACTTTTGTAGACATCTTCCAATGAGCTAGGATTCGTCACATAAACCGCGATCCCATTAGCCTCAAGCGTCTTCATAAACGCCTCGATCTGCGACGCTGTTGAGACGAACACAACATCCGGCTTGAGCGCGATGATCGACTCCATATTGGGCGTCATCGTGTCGCCGATCTTGGCGATCGCTTTGGCCTGCTCGGGATAATTGCAATACGTCGTGACGCCCACCAGCCTGTCGCCCGCACCCACCGCGAAGATATTCTCCGTCAAATTCGGCGCCAACGAAACAACCCGCGTCACCTTCACCGGTATCGTCACCGACCGCCCAAGATCATCCGTCACAACCCGCATCGGCACCGCCGCGGAAGAATTATTCGCATTCTTTGCCCCGCCGCACGCCGCCAACAACATCAACGCCGACAACACCACTGCGATCCAAAAGCTCCCCTCCTTACGAAGGGGGGGTGGCAGCCGTTTCGGCTGACGGGGTGGTTCTCTCCTCATAACTTTTTCACCTCTTCTCAAACAAAAAAATCCCTGCTTTCCGCGCGTCGAATATCGACCGGAAAACAGGGCGTTTTGTTATCTCACCGTGCTTGCCTGCGATGTTTTGACGCGAAACATCCTCACTGGCTTTTGTATCCGAGGCAGGCGGCCCGACTTTAACGGTGACGCGATCGTGCGGGAATCTCACCCGGCTTACCCTTGGTCCTCAAATGCTTTTCTTACCACCAAACAACTAACCTTTAATTGTCCGCCCCAACCACCCCAAAGTCAAAGGCTCAAGCTTGGAGTCCCGCCCTTAGGCGGCCCTCGTCGTGTTTCACACTTGCAACACTTGACAATCCTTGCAACATACGCTACAAATAATAAAACACACGTTACGTATGAGCGAAGATCTCCACGACAACTTTGACGATGCGGACGACGAAGACCCCGACCTCGACCGCTACGACTCGGCCGCCGGTTGGGACGGCAGTGACGCCGATGAGAGCAACACAAAAACCACAGACGCCGCAAACAAAGACCGTTACGCCCACCACCGGCATCTCCCACACGAAAGCATGTTCGACATCCGTCCCGCGAACGCCGCGATGCGAACCCCACCGCCGGTAGATCTCGTCCCGGGCCTCTGGCGAACGGGCGAGCTCGCCCTGCTGATCGGCGAACCCGGCATCGGCAAAAGCCTCCTCGCCGTCCAGATCGCCGAATCCATCGCACGTGGCTGCCACGCTCTCGTTCCTCCACTCCCCGACTCCTCCACTCCTCGACTCCCGACTCAGTCGGTCTTGCTTCTCGATCTCGACCAAACGGTCGCGCAGTTTGCCGAACGCTACACGTGCCCGTCGCCGATCCCCGGCAAGCTGCCGGTCCGCTACCGTTTTTCGCCAAAGCTCATCCGCCCTTCCTATCGCGATTTCGACTTTATTCCCGAAGAGTTCAACGACAGCCTCACCAAATTTTTCCAAGCCTCGATCGACCAGGCGATCGGCGAATCCGGCGCCAAGGTCATCATCATCGACAACCTCGCCGCCCTCACGCCCTACGCCCGCAACAATTCGGCCCACATCCGCATGCTCAACAGCCTAAAACTAACCGCCACCACCCGCAACCTCTCGATCCTCGTCATCCACACCGTGCAGCCGCTGAAGCGTAGAAGCCAGAGGTCATTAGC
>JBEBGA010000464.1:0-2051 GCA_040081695.1 Pyrinomonadaceae bacterium | reverse complement strand
GTCGTAGATATTGAGCAGACGCTTTGAAAAAGGCTGCTTGGTATTCGACTTTACGGTGCCAAAATCCACAAGCGCGTATTTCGAGCCGCTCCCGTCGACCACGCCCCAACCGAGCGTTTCGCTGCCTGGATCGATCCCTAAAACGCGCATGTGTGTTTCAAATACTTCCTAAAATTTAAGCAAAGATACTCTAACAAAACGGTCGAATGCAAGCGGAGGGAAGAAAAGAAAATTAACCGCCGATAAACGCGGATAGACGCAGATACAAACCAATTCCACAATATTAATTCTTATCTGTGTTCATCTGCGTCCATCTGCGGTTAAATTTCTTCTTTCGGTCAAAATCTTTTATCATCTGATTTTAACAATGGACACTGCTGCCACTAATGTAATGCGATCGGTTCGGGCTTTGCTCGAGGGGGCGGTGGACTATGCGGGACTGTTTCCGCCGGCGGGGCTGTCGATGCCTGAGGCGGTGATAAACTACGCGACGTATCGCACGAGCAACTACAACTGGATGCTCGGCCGCTTTGTCGTGACGGCGGCTCGGCTCGAAGAGTTTTACGAATGTGCACGCGATTTTGTCTCGCGGGATGCGGGGAACGCTTGGCGTGTCAGTGTCGTGGTCGGCGACGAGGTCGTCAACACGATCAACCAGATCAAAGACTTTAACGCTGCGAACGGCCCCGGCATCGTCGTCGATACGCTTGAGATCAAGGCGGATTCGGCGGGGGTGATCGAGAATGCGGCGGCCTCGGTGCCGGAGGATGTAACGGCTTATTTCGAGCTCGCACTCGACGAAAAGCTGCCCGACCTCATCGCCTCGCTTGCCGGATGCGGCCAACGCGCAAAGATCCGTACCGGCGGCATCACGCCGGACGCTTTTCCAAAAACGCAGGACATCATTCGGTTTGTGCGTGCTTGCCTTGCGGCAAACGTGCGGTTCAAAGCGACTGCCGGGCTGCATCACCCGATTCGCTGTTTTCGCCCGCTAACATACGAAGAAAACGCCGTCGCCGGCACGATGCACGGCTTTCTCAACCTTTTCCTCATGACCGGTTTCGCCCTCGAAGGCTATCGCGAGAGCCTGCTCGTCGATGTGATGGAAGAGGAATTTGACGAGGTCTTTGCTTTTACAGACCAAGCCGCCATCTGGCGCGAAGACTACACGCTAAACCTGCGCCACATCGAAACGCTCCGCGAAAAAGGCATCCAGTCGTTCGGCTCATGCTCTTTCGACGAACCTGTGGCGGATCTGCAAAAACTGGGTATTCTTTAGCTATTTGACGCTTCCGTCGGCGTCAGAGCACGGCGCAACTCCATCAGAGTGCTGAGCAACTGCGTTAGAGTACGGCGCAAACGCATCAGAGTGCTGCGCAACTGCATCAGAGTACGGCGCAAACGCATCAGAGTGCTGCGCAACTACATCAGAGCACGGCGCAAGTGCATCAGAGTGCTGCTCAACTGCATCAGAGTACGGCGCAAGTTCAAAAGAGTGCGGTGCAACCACATCAGAGTACTGCCCGATCACGTCAGAGCACTTTCCGGTGCCCTCACTTCGGTTTCCGGCGGCTGAGACGCTAAAATACAAGGTATGTACGAGATAAACGAAACCCACGACCCGAACCTCAAAAGCTGGGTCGAATCCGCCAACGATCCGAATACGGATTTTCCGATACAGAATTTGCCGTTTTGTTCGTTCAAAACGGCCTCGGATTCATTTCCAGTAGTAGGTGTTAGGATCGGGAATCAGATACTCGACCTTACCGCTGCCTATCAAGACGGCGTGTTCGAAGATATCAATGACGGAGCGCTTGACCGACCGTTTGCATATCTTGGTGGCTTGGCCAGACGGACGTCCGTCGAAATCGCGCAACTTCGCCGGACGATTTCTTCTCTTCTTCGTGAAGGGTCGAACTCCCGCGAAAAGACGGCAGAATATTTGATACCCGCTGTAAGCGTGGAAATGACGGCTCCGACACACATCGGCGACTACACCGACTTCTACTGCTCGATCTATCATGCGACGAATGTTGGGTCGATGTTTCGGC
>JBEBGA010000127.1:0-8091 GCA_040081695.1 Pyrinomonadaceae bacterium | reverse complement strand
GTCTTCGCCAAAGACGTTGTCACGTTTGGCAACTGTTGCCCGGATCTTATCTTTTTCGTCCCAACACTTGAATGCAACGTAAAGATTTTTTTCGTCAAACATCAGGTACACTTCGGTCGGCCTGGATGGCTGGGTGTTGTTTCCCGGGTAGGTCTGGTAAAAGTCTTTGAAAACGGCGGCCTGCTTCCAGGCGTCCTCATCGACCTTGCCATCGATCGTCGGAACAACAGATATTTTTGCGATACCAACCGGGGCTGATTTCTCGGAAGGAACTATTGCTTTTCCTCCACCGTCAGAGCCATTAGTCGCGACCCCGTTTGCTTTGCTTGAGTCGGCATTTGAGGTTGTTTGGCCGTTGATAGACAGGGAAAAAAGTAAAAGGGCGAAAAGGATAACAAGTGTTTTCATGACTGCACCTAAAAACAGGAAATGAATTAGAGAAAATATAAATGATTCGTTAACGAAAAGAGCTATTGACTAAAACGCATAATCAGTCAAAAAGTTTCATCAGGACTGCCCAAAAGACAGCCCTGATGCGACCTTTTTTTACATTCCGGAGCCTGTATCGGATCGGCGAATCGTTACGCCGCCATCACCTAAGGTGAAACTGTATTTCGGGCCTCCGCTGCCAAACCGCCAAATATTTTCATCGGGTTTGGTTGGGATACGAAGGTTTTCGACTGTTAAGGCGTCGATGTTAGCCTCGATATCGAGATTTGGGTCCGTTGGAACTGTGATGAAAAAGTTGCCATCGCCTGCTTTGCCGGTAAGTTTTGTAAAATCGCCCTCGAGATAGACGTCACCGTCACCGGTCTCAGCGGTGACCTCGCCGGTAAATCCGATTACCCGAATGCGTCCGTCATGCGTCTTAACTCTCAGCTTTCCGTCCGAATCGCGGACGTTAATAGCCTCTTCGGTCCCTGAGAGATCTAGTTCACCTGATACACCTTGGAGCCTGATCTCGCCATTGGCCCTGATCTTTAGATTTGATCTACGCGGAACATAAACCTCGATGGTCGTCTCTTGTCCATCGCCGTAGAAACGCATTCCGTTATTGGCCTTTGGTTCTTCGACAGTGATCGTGACACTTGATTCGCCGTGTGTCTCAGTAACTTTTAGCGGATCGTTTCGACGCGATTGCAGACGTTGAGTGACTTGATACATGACCTCGCTCTTGTCCCAACCGATGATCTTGACGGCGCAGGGTTCGGCATTAACAGTGATCTTGGGAACGCCTTTTATCGAGATCGAATCGCTTTTTTGCTCGATACGCTGGAAAGATGTTCTGTTGAAATCGGCATTTGCGATGCGTGCCAATGCGTCTTGCTGGCGGAGTTGAGCCTCGCGCATTTTTTCTTGCATCTCTTTCGAGTTCAGCAATTTTGTGGATTGTTCGACGGCGTCGGCGGCAGCAACCATCGCGGTTGCAGAAATCTTATCAAGTTCGGGCTGGATCGCTGCGAGTTCTTTCTGCGAGTCCCTGATCGCCTTTGCCGATTCCTTTTCGGCATCTTTGACGGCTTTTTGGATCTCTTTGTCGATCTTTGCGTATGATGCGGCTTTTTCAGCATCTTCGGATCTGTTGCTACGGCTTTCACTGTCGTTGTCCCAGTCCTCATCATCCTTTTCCTTATTTGGTAAGAGGTTGACTACGGGATTTGGGGTCTTTCCGTCGTTCTTACGGCGAATAGTAAGGCCGCCATTCACGCTGTCAAGCTTGATCCTGACGTCGCCGTTGCCGATGCGTCCATAGAGGTCGCGCCCGACATATTTACCCTTGCGGACAGTCAAGCCTAGATCGTTCGTGATGTTGCCATTGAGGGTGTCTGCATTGATCGTTGCATTTGCGTCGGACGGGATCGCTAGATTTACACGCCCGTTTACCGTCGAGAGCGTGATCTTGTTGCCCGTTTCGAGACGGTCAAAATCGGCGGCCACCTCGCCATTTACCGTTTCAAGATTGACCGTACCGCGAAGGTTTGTTCCCGTTACCGAGCCGTTGACGGCAGAGATCTTTGTGAAATTAGTAAAATTTGACGCCGTTACCGAGCCGTTGACGGCCTCGATCTCGTTGAGAAACGCGGTTCGCGGAACCATCAGGCGAAATTCGACCGATAGTTTGCCGTTACGGCTCCATGAGTCGCCGCTTCTCGATTTCCAATTGTTGTAATCAGTTTCGATACTCAGATGATCCGCACGCGAATCGATACGAACCTCGACATCTGCAAGGCGTTCTTTGCTACTTGCGATCTTTGTATATTCGACTTTGACCTCGTTACGATCCCAAGCCTCGACAACGACCGAGCCGTTAACATTTGACAGGCTCACGCGGCCATTGGAATTGAGCGGAAATGTCTTGTCAAATTTTTCGGTCTCGTCCTGAACTTCTACCACAACCGGTGCTGGCGCGTTTTGAACGATAGGTTCGCCGCTTGAGGACGAACTGCCCTGCGACGAAAACACCAAACCTGCGAATACTATTGTGTATAACCAACTCATAAATGCGTCTCCTAATGATCTTTAGAGAATTTCTCTGTATCTACTGACAAAACACCGACGGGATCACATTTATGACAATCTTTTTTGTCGGTTTCTGAGAAATTCTTATACCACCTCACCAGTAAATATTTTTGATGTCCTCAACAGACGATCACGATTACGTTTTTTCGACCAGATCCCTTCATGAAATGCCTGTCGATGGTTTTAGCCTCAGTCGAATAGGCATTTGTATGGCCGTATGCTAGGATTAACGTTTTGTTTTCCTCCGGGAAAACGACCCTATTCATATGGAAAAGAGAAACGTCTTTTATTTATATTATATTGCCGGAGGATCTCGATGACCCTCTTTATTCACCTTTTACTCGGGGTAGCGGCAGGTGTCCATGGTGCCTCATATGGCGCTTACAAGGATGCTCCATATGAGAACTTTAGACTCGGTCGCTTTCTCCGCGAGATAGTGATCGCCACCTTGTTTGCCGGCATGCTAAGTCTTCTGGGTTGGACCGACAGGCAATCCGCTTTTACTATCTTCGCAGCGTCATTTGCGGGAGCACGTACCATCACGGAATTTTACAAGCTTTTCGTTCGAAACGTGTCGCAGGATGACTTTCGAATTCCTACGAGGATGCATTATGTGAAGGGCGTCGTTAACAACCCGATCGCCCGGCTGATCCTGGGTTTTGGGTTTCTATGGATGCTTGTTGGGATATGGGGCCTTTGTTCTTTATTGGCACCTCATGACCCGCCTCTGCTGCGCGGATTGGTCACCGGGATCATCATAGGCACTTTGGAGGCCATGGGCGGAGCGTATAAGGATGGGGCGATCGAAGGTTTCTTTTGGCACAAATTTATTAAGAGTCCGGTTTTTGGGGCGCTCGCCGGCCTTATTGCTGCTGGGCACGCCGAGATGTTTGTGCCGGGCCGGGTCGCCGACCTTCCGATGCTGATGCTCGCTACATATGGTATTTGCCGGATGCTGCTTGAGCTTGTGTACAAGATGCCTGTGGCAGATTATGTGCCCGGAAAGTTTCCTTCGATGGTGGCTTCATTCCCGGAGTGGAGCACCAAGCGGGCCGCTTATTTCATCCCTCCGTATGTCGCAACTTGGGCTCTCTTTCTTGTGCTTGCTACGCATCCAGGATGGTAAGCCGAGGGTAGTCTATTACCGCAGTTGATGAGAGCTGAAGTTAAAACTAGGAGCAAACGTGGCCTTGCAGCATCTTTGCTGCTCGCATGCGCGATCGTGTCTCAGCTTAGTGTGCCGGGCTACTCAATTCCGGTTTCCACAGCGTCGACCGGCTCAAGGATAGAAAATTGGCTGATCACTCGTTATGTTGGCGATGATCCGTCAAACTATAAAGACCTAGATGCCCGCCAAAAACAACTGATCGATGACTACTACGCAGAAAAAGTAAAAGGGCAAAATACTACTGCTGAAAAATTGTATGACGCTTTAAAGGCGGATCAAAAGCTTCATTTCGAAGGGATAACCAACGCGATGGCTAAAACCAAGGTTTTCGATTTAAAGGGAGACGATACCGGTAAAACTGTCTTAGATCTGATCAAAGGCCTTGATACATCAAAAAAGGACGCACGAGGCGAGATCAACGCGATCCGCGGAAAGGACGTTTCAGGTAAAGGAAATGAAAGCTATCGAATATATGTCACCTTCAATTCGGATGCGATAGATACGCTGGGAACCAGCACTAAAAATTTTGAATTGTCTGGTGCCAAGCTTCACAAAGGAATGACAGCAAGTTACCGCCAAACGCCGGGCCAGCCGAGTCTGCAGGTTGTTTACAATGCATCAAAAACCGCCGGCGAAGTGGATATCGATTTCGACCATGATTCCGGCGGAGTTGTTACCGCAATTTTCACTTTCGGATCGAAAGGGTCAGCAGGGCTTCATAATTCTAATATCGATTTTAAGGATCATAGGAAAGCGTATGAAACAAAATACGGGCAAATTCCTATCAGATCGCCGAAATAATCATTGTGAGAGGATGTTGGCAGGCTAGAATAAGAAATTTATAATGGATAGTGAATTAGCATTACAAATGCCCATATCTGAATCTGACGAAATACATCATTCGGCCGCCGACGCCCACGACATCGAAGATGTGCGGGACGAAGAAATAACGGTTGGAGATGTCTGCAGGAGTTTGCTCCGCAACCCTTTTCAGTTGCTTGTCCGCTGGAATTGGAAATCCGCCATCATTGGCACACTCATCCGTGCGTCGATCTATTTTACCGTTTACCGGGCAAGCAAGGAATCATTGTTGGTCACGACTACGGCGGTTGGTGTCGAGATGGTATTCCGTTTCGTCACGACCGCGACATCCGGTTCGATAATTCAATCATTCCGGCGAGCAACTCCTGAATGGCTTGCCACGACAATTATTTCAGTCATACTGCCGACGGTGACTACATCCTTGATCGAGTTCTATTCGCATTTTGTTCAGGAAGTCTATTTCGCGAATATTTTTGCCGCATCGGAAAACAGCGCCCGGCAGAAAGCTTTTGCGATCTCGACACTCCTTTCCGTCATTTCCGCGTTGTTTAGCCTTTATGTGATGCGGCGAGGCGCTTTGTTGGTCGGTGCTGGTGAAGAAACAAAGAGTTTCGCACACGATATGAAGAGAATGCCGGTGCTGGTATCTGAATTTGTAATACTTATTCCGGTACGAATTGTCCAATTACTTCGTGAAGGCCGGGTATTTGCCGCACTGGGTATTTTTGCGGCATTTGGTTTATCCGTCGGATCTATCCTCGGTATTACCCGAGGTAAACTGGACTGGGGGTATAGATCAGCGATCTATTCGTGGGCATTACTTTTAGTGTGTTCGGCCATAGCTTGGGTGGTGATGGAGTTGCGTCGTAGGTATCGAAAACGCCATGGCACCCAGGATTAATTCCGCTTGATCCTTTATTTGTAACTAAAGTGCTCGAATTGGTTTTCGCAAATCTAAGGGTTCGTCCGTTTCGCACGCTGATCAGCGTGATCGGCGTCGCTCTAGGAGTTGTGCTCGTCATTATGTTCACGGGCCTCGCTCGCGGGATGACCAATGACCTTGCAAAACGCGCCGCCAACTGGAAAGCAGAGATCGTTTTCACTCGTCCGGGCGGGATGGATTCGATGAGCTCGAACGCGGCGGTAAATCTCGGATATACGACAAAGCTGCGCGAGATCGAGGGCGTCAGCTCGACCGTTCCGGTAATTCGATATATTACGCCGGACAATCGCGGGCGTTGGGGCGTGCGTCAGATCGACGGTGTCGAGTGGCAGCCGTTTGCCGATATGAACGGCATGACGTTAGTCTCGGGCCGTGCTCCGCAAGCCAACGATGAGGTCATCATGGACGAGCGGGAGATGATCGACAACAAGCTCAAGGTCGGCGATACCTACGAACTATTTGGCGGGAAACCTTATAAGATCACCGGCGTTTTCTCGCCGCCATCGGGTGCTCGTATCAAGCTGTCGCTCGCGGGTATGCAAGAGGCGTTGCAGACCGACAAATGCACGTACATTCTAGTTAAACTTAAGGACGGAGCTGATGTTGATGCGGTCGCAGCCAAGATAAATGAAGTCCTGCCCGGTAATAAGATCAATCTCACACGGGACCTGGTCATCGACGCACAGGAACGAATTCCGGGACTCAACACATTTCTAAACGTGCTAGTCGTTCTCGGAGCATTGGTAAGCACAGTATTTGTTTTGCTGTCGATGTACACGACGATCACGGAGCGGCGAAAAGAGATCGGTATTCTCAAATCGCTGGGAGCATCCACGAGCTTTATAATCAAGGTCATCGAGGGCGAGGCGTTTATGATCGGCATTCTCGGCATCGTCTTCGGAGGGCTTGCCTCGGCGATCTCATCTTATCTCATCGGTAAACAATTTGATCTCGCGTTCGAATTTAGCTCGGGCTGGATATTAACAGCGGTGCTGATCGCCATCGGCGGCAGCCTTGTCGGTGCACTATATCCCGCATGGCGTGCGGCGGGCATCGATCCGGTCGAGGTCATGGTCAACGAATAGACTTTTTGGGTCATCTTGGTCCGGTCCGGACCAGATGGACCAAGGTGGACCAAGATCCGTCTCATCGAGCATTCCTACTTTCTAGATCAAGCAAAACACCGCATTCTCGATATTCATTCGGGTTAACCGTTTGCTATACTTCCGTCTGTACTTCGAAAATCTATATCAACACGATCGGGAGAATAGCAATGAATCGCTTAGCTCTTTTGTTTTTGTCACTTGCACTCTGCGTTAGTATTTCGGCGCAAAATAATTCTAAAACCAAACCCGCTGCACCCGCTCCGCAGCCCATCGACAAGGAATATACTGACTCGATACTCAAAAATACGACCGAGAAATTTTTCCTGACGGAGATAGTCGATCATCTGCCTGCGTCGGCGACGGTGCCGAGTCCGGCAAAAATACTTGGCTATCCGATCGGTACGCCGAACAAGCTGACATATACAAAAGATCAGTATCGCTATTTTCAAGAGCTGGCTAAATCGACTCCGCGTGTGATGACATTTATGGCACCGGAAAAGAGCGAGCAGGGCCGCGATCAGATGCTGGTGCTGGTTTCGGACGAGGCAAATCTTGCAAAGATCGCCCGTTACAAAGAGATCACGGCAAAGCTCGCCGATCCGCGTGCCATAAATGATGAGATCGCAAAACAGCTTATTGCCGAGGGCAAGGCCGTTTATTGGGCGTCGGGTTCGATCCACTCGACCGAGACCGGTTCGCCTGAAATGCTGATGGAAATGGCATATCGTTTGGCCGTTTCCGATACGCCGATGATGCGAGCTATTCGCCAAAATGTGATCGTGATGATCACCCCGACACTCGAGGTAGATGGACGCGATACGATGGTCGATCTTTACAATTATCGCAAAGCGAACGAGGGCAAACGCTCGCCCGGGCTGATCTATTGGGGCAAGTACGTTGCTCACGATAACAATCGCGATTCGATGGGCATGGCCCTCGCGTTAACGCGAAATCAGATGGCGACCTTCCTCGACTATCATCCGACGGTGCTCCACGATCTGCACGAATCGGTGCCGTTTTTGTACGTCTCGACCGGAACCGGCCCGTACAACGCGTGGCTCGATCCGATAGTGATAAGCGAATGGCAGGACCTCGCTCATTACGAAGTCGAAGAGATGACCAAACGCGGCGTGCCCGGCGTGTGGACGCACGGATTTTACGACGGCTGGGCACCGAACTATATGTTTTATGTCGCCAATGGCCACAACTCGATCGGGCGATTTTACGAAACCTATGGAAACGGTGGAGCCGATACTGTTGACCGTAATGTCGGAGCACAGAGCAATCGCGACTGGTTTCGCTCAAATCCGCCGCTGCCGCGTGTTAAATGGTCGCTGCGTAACAACGTAAACTTGCAGCAAAGTGCGATCCTGCTGGCGATGTACAATGTCGCCAATAATAAGGATAAGTATCTCAGCAACTTTTATCTAAAGAGCAAACGCTCGGTCGCAAAGGCACGAACCGAAGGCCCGGCCGCATACATCCGGCCGTCAAGTGAAACGCGTCCGACTGAGGCCGCCGATCTTGTAAAC
>JBEBGA010000126.1:0-8092 GCA_040081695.1 Pyrinomonadaceae bacterium | reverse complement strand
GGTATTCCCATGGCAGCGCCATGCAAGGCGGCACAACCGCCATTGCTGAAAACGATGTGGCGCAAACCGCCGCGTACGGCGTTTATCGCTTCGGCGAGGGCGTCTATGTTTCGGGCTTGGTGGGTTTTGGCTCAAGCGAGACATCGACGGAGCGAACCTCTTTGGCCGGCTCGCTGAACTCTCGCTTGAATGGAGAGACCTCCGGGTCGTTGTTCTTGGCCTCGGTTGAAGCCGGCATGAGCATCGACTTGTCGCCCAATTTCGCGATCACGCCCAACGCGTCCTTGCGCCAACTCGGCATGCGTGTGGATGGCTTGAGCGAGTTCGGCGGCGAAGCAGCGCTTCAGATTGCGGAACAGCGGTTTGAACAATTGGAGGCCCGACTCGGCGCGCGTTTGACCGGGGAGTTTGCGTTCGCTTCCGGTTGGTTGCTGTCCCCTTCGCTCGACATCGCGGCGGTGGCCGTAAAGCATGTCAAAATCGACGAGATTGCTAAATATTAGTCCGCGAGAATCGGCGTTTAACGCACCGATCGTCACGTCAATGATTTGTTCGTTGTTCTTAGCGGTCAGGTCCTCGGTCACGCCCATCCCGTCGTAGATCGACGCGATCTTGCCGATGCAGACAACGTCGAGGCCGGCGTCCTTGAGCAGCGGAAGCAGATTCCCACTCGGCGGCGGCACGGCGTAATCGTGGCGATTCTCAGTGCGTTTGAAATTCTCTGCGGTCGAGCCTAGAAAAGGCCTCGCGATAACTCGTGCAACTTCGTCGTCACCGTGCAGAATGTTGCGAGCGATCTCGCAGATCTCATAGAGACGGTCGATAGGCACGATCTCTTCGTGAGCCGCGATCTGAAAGACCGAGTCAGCCGATGTGTAAACGATCGGCTTGCCCGTGCGAATATGCTCTTCGCCAAGATCTTTGATAATTTCGGTTCCGCTCGCCGGCACATTGCCGAGCACGCCGGGGACTTTTGCCTGTGCGACAAACTCATCAATGATCCGCGGCGGAAAACCATCCGGAAACTTTGGAAAACCCTGCTTCAGGATGATCCCGGCCATCTCCCAATGCCCCGTCGTCGTATCTTTACCATCGGATTTGAGAGTGCATTTTCCGTACGCCCCGGTGGGATTCTCAACTGGCGCAAGGCCTTTTAGCGGAGTAATATTCCCCAAACCCATCGCCTGCAGATTAGGAACACTAACAGTTCGCGATTCAAATATATGCCCAAGCGTATTCGAACCCGCATCGCCCCAAGCCGCCGCGTCCGGCATCTCACCGATCCCCGCCGAATCCAAAACTACTAAACAAACACGTCCAAACTTTCGCATAGGATAATGATAGAGGGGAAAGGTGAAAAAGTGAAAGGATCAAAAGTTGCGACGGTTCCGTTACATCTCTTCACTGTTCACTTTTTCCCTGTTCACTGTTCACTGATTCGGAGCCGTATAGCCTTCGCGGGCACGAACGGTCGTGCCTTTAGGCAATCCGGTCACTTCGACCTTGATCTTTCGATATGTGCCGTCGCGCTTATCGTTAGACGGATAATAACCAAGCGTATATTTCGTGCCGATCTCATCGGCGACACTTTTGAAAGCATTTCGTGCCTCGCTCAGATCAGCGACGGGAAACACCTTGCCACCAGAGCTTTTCGCAAGCTCATTCATTTCCGCATCGGCGATCTCGTAGAGCTTTTTACTGACGGCAAGCCGCTCAAATTCGCCAAGGCCGCAAAAATCAACCGCCTTTTCCATATTCGATCTTGGGTTAAAGCTCTTGTAATAGCGGCGGATCTGAGCCTGTGAAAAACGTGTGGCGGCCCGACAATCACCTAGCAGATTCGATTCAAAATACTCGCGCGTATCGACCTTTATAAAAAACGAGATTATCCCGATCTGACCCAACATCTCCTTGACCGTCGGAAAACTCTCGGCACTGGTCGAATCAACGCCATCGGTCAGTGCGACGAGAGCACGGCGCCCTCGAAACTCGTCCTTTGGCTTATCGCGAAAAACCTTTTCCACAACCTGTATCAACGAATCGTAATACGGCGTGCCGTTGCTCGTTTTGATATTATCGATGGCCGCTCCGAGCATTTCGCGGTCGCTCGTCAGTCCCATCAGGATCTCGCTTACGGCAAACGCCGCGGTGTTCGTGCGGTTTGTATTAAATGCGATGATGGAAACTCTGTCACCGGGCCTGAGATTCGCGATAAAACTCTTTGCAGCACGCTGGATCAGCACAAGGTCGTTTCGTGCGGAACCCGAGGTATCAAGCACCAATGCGACCTCGAAAGGAGCTGCCGTCGTCGAAAAATCAACCGTTTCCTGCCGCTTGCCGTCTTCGTAAATGATGAAATTAAATTTCGAAAGCCCGCGAAGAGGCAATCCGTTTGCGGAGTTCACTGCTATCGGCACATCGACCAGTTGCGTGTCGACACGAATTATCTCGTCTTTGCCTTGAGCGACAACCATTGTCACCGTTGCAAATAAGAGCGTTAAGATCAAAAACATCTTTGCCGACACAATAAAACCTCTCTCGGGTATTAGCAATTGTAACAAAATCTACACGGTCCCCCGCACAAATTTAAACACGAAAAGGCCGGAACTTACCGTCCGGCCAATTCGATCCAATTAAGGTCTGCTTAGACGTATTTCTCTATCACCTTAGCGATCGCTTCACGTGAAACGGCACCGACGATGCGTTCCACTTCCTGTCCACCCTTAAAGAGAACAAGCGTCGGGATTCCGCGAATACCATACTGCTGCGGCACATTGAGGTTTTCGTCAACGTTCATCTTATAGATGCTCGCCTTACCGTCATACTCTTGGGCGACGGCCTCGACCGACGGTGCGATCATGCGGCAAGGGCCGCACCATTCAGCCCAAAAATCGACCAACACCGGCTTATCCGAACCAAGAACGTCTGTCTCAAATGCTGTATCTGTAACTACTTTTGCAAAATTTCCCATTATAGCTCCTTAAAATTGTCTGCGGCCTATCGCCGCAATCTTGTATCTATATCAACTCTAGTGTTTATCTACACTATTTCGCAAGCTCAGCTTGCAATGCCGCAACAACACGTTCATCTTCGGCGGTAACATCCGGTGCAATGCGTGCCGCAATCGAGCCGTCTTTGGCGATCAGAAATTTTTCAAAATTCCAAAGCACATCATTTGCCTTTTCACGCTTAGAGCCAAAACCGGCAAGCTTTTCTTCGAACGCATTCCCGTTGGTGATATCAGCCTCGCCTTTTTCGTCCGTCAGATAGTGATAGAGTAAATGCTGATCGTCGCCTTTTACCGATATCTTTTGATAAAGCGGAAACGAAACATTGTAATTCGTCTGGCAAAACTCCTGAATCTCTTCGTTAGTTCCCGGCTCTTGAGCCGCAAAATTATTCGCTGGAAATCCGAGCACCTCCAGCCCTTGATCTTTGTATTCCCGATATAGGCTCTCAAGTCCCTCGTACTGCGGCGTCAATCCACATTTCGAAGCCACATTGACGAGCAGTAGAGCCTTGCCCTCAAACTCACCTAAGGTTGTGTCAGTGCCGTCGATGCGGCGAACCGGTATCTCGTATATTTTGTTAGACATATTTTTATTATTCCCCTATTTTTACTACGATCTTGCCAAAATGCGACTCGCTTTCCATATAACGCAACGCCTCTTTGGCCTCGTCAAACGCAAAAGTGCGGTCGATCACCGGCTGCAGCCCGGCGTCTGAGATCTTTTCGTTCATATTCTCAAACATCCCACGCGAGCCAACAAAAATTCCCTGCACGCGAATTCCCTTCATAAACACCGGGATCGGATTGAATTCACCCGCCATGTCCAAAGCACCGATCAGAGCAATGTGTCCGCCAACGCGAACGGCTTTCACTGACTTTGCTAGGGTTCCAGTGCCGCCGACTTCGACAACGTGATCCACGCCTCGTCCGTCAGTCATCTCAAGCACGTTTTTTTCCCAATCCTCTACCGTCCGGTAGTTGATGACGTGATCGCCACCAAGTGCCTTAACCTTTTCTAGCTTTTCATCGCTGCTCGATGTCGCGATTACCGTTGCACCAAACAACTTCGCAAACTGTACCGCGAATATCGAAACACCGCCTGTCCCAAGCGTCAACACCGTGTCGCCGGCTTTGATATTCCCCGAGACAACCAAAGCATTCCACGCCGTGACCGCCGCACACGGCAGCGTCGCGGCTTCGTCAAACGAAAGATGGTTAGGCACGCCGACAAGGGAACTTTCTCCAAAAACGCGATATTCACTCAAAACACCGTCCGAACCCCCTGCACCGATCGCGGTCTTTGCAGTCTCAGCCGTCGGCCCACCGTTTATCCAACCGGAAATAACAGTGGAACAAACGCGGTCGCCAACATTCCATTTCGAGACGCCTTCGCCGATCTCGCTAACCTCGCCTGCACCGTCCGAAAACGGAATTGCGGGCAGCTTCATTCGCGGATTATACGTGCCGCTGACAACCATCACTTCGCGATAATTTAGCGATGCGGCGTGCAGCTTTACAAGCACTTCACCGGCAGCCGGACGCGGCGTTTCTCGGTCGACGATGCGGAGGTTATCGATGCCAAATTGTTCGATTTCGTAAGCCTTCATGCGTGTTCGACACTCTCCATTACGTCGGCGAGCGTATAACGAGCGAGGGCAGTCGTCACGCTACTGTCAATCTCTTTTTGCAGATTGCAGAGAATGGCTTCGATATTTCGGCCGACCGGACAATCCTTATTTGGCGAGCCGTGCAGGGCAAATACTTCACCGCAACATACGGCCTTATAGACGTCAACCAAATTGATCGCATCCGGCGTTTTCGCCAGACGCGTCCCGCCAAATGCCCCGGTCTGCGACGCCACAAGCCCCGCCTGGTTCAACTGGCTCAACAGGCGACGGATCACCACGGCATTTGTATTAACGCTGCCGGCAACACACTCAGATTTGACCGCCGCCTCGCCCGACCGGGCAAGCAGCGTCAAAACATGTATCGCCATTGCAAATTGACTATTAGCCGCCATAACTGTAACAAGTATAGTTACAGTTCATCGTGTTGTCAAGCAAAAGCAATGGGATGCAACCCAATTAAATGCCCAAAGTGATTATTTGATTACCTCTTGTTTCAAAAAGGCGTAGAATGACTCGACCCAGTTATCGCTTGGCAAATTTTGCTTCCGCATGCCAAATCCGTGTCCGCCTTTGGAGTAAATGTGGATCTCTGCGGTTCTTTTCACAGCCAACCATTTTTTATACATGTCGATCCCGTCTGCCGTAAAACGAAGGCCATCATTTGATGTGGCCGCTATAAATAAAGGCGGAGCATCAGCCGGAACTTTTGCATCCCTGAGAGTGCTTATACGCGGCATATTTGTTCCTTTGACAGAACCTAACAGTGGATAAATTGGAGCTGCAAAATCCGGACGGTTGGCTGCAGTATAGTTAAATGCAAGATCAGCAGCAATCGTTCCGCCGGCCGAAAAGCCGATAATTCCGAGTTTATTAGGCAAAATATTAAAGCTCTTGGCGTTCTTTCTCACATATTCGATCGCCGTCTTTCCATCTGAGATTGCTAAAGGAACATATGGATACGAAGCTTCCTCGTATTTCCCATTAGTGACATCGCCGAACAATATGGGGGTCAATTCTTTTATCGCATCATTTGTCTTACTCGGTACAAGCCGGTATTTCAGGACAAACGCTGCGACCCCTCTTTCATTAAGCCATTTCGCGAGGTCTATTCCCTCGCCATTTATGGTAAGTGCCCAAAATCCGCCGCCGGGACAAATGATCACAGCGGCTCCGTTGGCAATTTCGCGTTTTGGCAGATAAACGAGCAAGCTAGGCTTACTCACGTTCGTAATAACCTCGGTTTGCCAGCTTTCGGACACGTATCGGCGTTCCGGCTGGGACCATTTCGAGAGATCCGACGCCAATGGCGTCGGCAGCAAAATTTCCTTTTGCGCGGTTACGGACCCCGTCAGGAGCAGTAGAAACAATGCCAAGTACTTGCTTTTCATATTCACATTTTCCTAACTTTGCGTTCTTTAACCGGGTCCAAGAGCGGCTAAAGCGTCGGCTATCGCCCCGGCATAAAGAACTATGCCGGCTTCATTTGGATGCGTGCGATCACGGTGAAGGATGTTGGGTGTTTTTTTCACGACCGAATACCAGTCGGCCACAATTGTATTTGGATATTCTGCGCTGATCTCAGCCAACCTCGCATTGGCGTCGGGCACCCAGTAGCTGACACCAACCGTGTTAACGAGCACTACGCGGCGTTTTGGCCCCAGCATATTCAGGATATCGCGCAAGGCTTGCTCTGACGCGGGTTCCTTAAACCCCGCATTCGTACCAAAATTGAGGATTACGACGCGACGCATGGTTCCTTTGTCGATCATATCCTTAACCAAACCGGGAGCATCGGCCCACTGCAAAATTGGCCTTGCGTTGACAATAATTCCGGGGAACCGCTCGTACACCGCGGGGGCCGCTCCGGACATCACTGAGTCTCCAAAACCGACGATCCTGTCACCCGATGGTATCTTTTGGTCGGCGGGCCATGCGGGTTCGGAATCTAAATTCGCCGAACCATTTGGAGCCTTGATATTTTGCGGAAGATTTTTGGCGTTTTGGTCTGCAATAGCTTGTTCACCAAGCTCGACCGCGATCTGTGCCCGTGACTTTTCCGGAGCGTTGATGAGGCCGAGAACCGACATGACCAATACCGCTAATGCACACGCCGCAGAAATGCCCGGCAGACCAAATACTCTACTGATCGGCTGAAAAGAGCCACGTATGGCGGCCCAGGTAGCCTTAAATCCGTTGTTGCGGATCGGCACCTCGATCCAGCGAAACGACGCCGCGCTCAATCCGAATGTGACGCAAAGAACAATAAGTGCCGCTACCCAACCCGACCAAACACGGTCGGGAGACGGAGGAATAAAGGTAAGCACCACCAGCAAGACCGGCCAATGCCACAAATAGATGCCATACGAGCGTTCACCGACCCACGCCAGCGCGCGGATCTTACAAAGCTTGGTAAAAATGGTCGCATGGCCCGGCAGCACCGCAACGGTAGCCGCACTCAATATTGATGCCAGCAGCAGTCCACCGCGGTAGGTAAAAGGGGCTTCGCTCTCGACGAACACGACGAGCACCATCATGCCTGCCAGACCGGCAAATCCGATCACGGGACGTAGAGCCGACCACAATTTATTTGAAAGCAGCTTATCTGATTCAGATAACGCAAAAGCCAAGGCAACACCTATCATTAGCCCGAATGAATGCGTGTCGGTTCCGTAATATACCCGCGTGGGCATTTGCGGGTTATACAATACCGCCATCAAGACAACCGATGTTGCAGCGGCAATTAAAGCGAACGCCACTCTTAAGACTCGCGAAGTCGTCAGCGTAATCAATCCGAGGAACAATATAGGCCAAAACAAATAGAACTGTTCCTCGACCGCGAGCGACCAAAAGGTGATAAACAGCGATCGGGCAGAATCGGCAAAATAATCTGTTCCCGCCACGATCTCGACCCAATTTGTACTAAACGTGAGAGCACCAAAGACTTGGCGTCCGATATTCACGAGCAGATCGTCATTCACAAGCCAAGCTGTTGCGACGGCAGAGACTACCACCAGTAACAGCGCGGGCAATAATCGACGAGCACGGCGTATCCAGAAAGCCGACAAGGCGACACGTCCGGTCTTCTTTTTCTCCCGCAAAAGCAGTGTCGTAATCAGATAACCGCTGATCACAAAAAAGACATCAACCCCCAAAAACCCGCCCGGGAGTGTCTTAGGCCAGAGGTGATATACCAACACGAACAGCACCGCAAACGCACGCAGCCCATCCAGCCCCTCAATACGTCCCCCTGATCCTGATGGCCTTACGGCCTCACCATTGTTCAAATTGTCGTCAGTCTGACTCAATTTCGCCTCCACGCAATTTTATTAATTACACGCACCTTAGAGCTTTTAGATATTCCGAGATCGCGAGACTAGATTCGCCTCTTTCGATATTAATTACTATATCCCAATTTGAGACTACTTATTAAACTTGTCGGGGCATTATAGAAATT
>JBEBGA010000463.1:0-2065 GCA_040081695.1 Pyrinomonadaceae bacterium | reverse complement strand
AGACGCTGATGAAGGCGGAGTTTTCACGCATACCGTCCGCTGATGCACTTGAAAACGGCATCGCAGACCTTTTCACCGAAAAAAGAAAGCAGCGAAACGGAGTGGTAGTAGGCGATGATGAAAAAGCCGAAGACCTGCGTGTGCTAGGCAACGAGCTGCGTGTTTCGGGCTATTTGCCGCAGGCCCTCGAAGCATTTCGAAGGGCTTTAACGATTCGCGGGGCGGACGGCCGGCTGCTGTTTGAATTTGCCCGATGTCTGCATGCCTTTGCCGCCGTAAAACGTGACCCACGTCTTGAGCGTAAGGCTCTCGTTGCTCTGCGGCTGTCCGAACAACACGTTGCTAACGATGGAGACTTGCTGTCGCGGCTTGGTGAGTATTATTTTTCGCTTGGCGAATGGCGTCGGGCGGAGATCGTCTTTCAGCGGGTATTTGACCATGTTGGTGAAAACTTCCGTGCGGCGCGCGGTTTGGCGGAGATGTCTCTGCGGGACGGCAAGATCGCACACGTCATACATCAGTTTTCGACGGCGAACCGTTTGGCCGAGACACCGAGCCTACGCCGTTGGACGCGAAACGAATCCGACTATTTTTCATCGCTCAACTCAGACGACGAATACATGGAGCTCGAGATCAGCCGTGTCAATATGCTCGACACCATCGAACGCTCAAAACGGACGACGCTCAACATCACATTTCTCTCATTTCCGCTGATCGCCGCTGGATTGTTGTTCGAGGACACGCTCGTCGCCAACGTTGGCTGGGCGGTCTCGGTCGTTTCGTTGCTGATCTGGACCGGCCTCATCATCAGTTCACGGATGCTCTCGCATCGAATCCCATATGACCTTATGCCGTCCGACGATTAAGAATTAATTGCCCACGAAATACGCGAAAGGCGCGAAAAGAAGACTTTCTTTTTTTCGTGCCTTTCGTGTATTTAATGGTTAATTGGTTTTAGCTTTTCGCGGCCTGTCCTTGGCCGGCCAGCATTGACGACCAGCGATATTCCGGAGCGTCCCAGCCTTCTTTTAGCTTACGTAAGATAAACTCAGTCATGTTATCAACGATCCAACGGTGGTTTTGTTCGCCGACGGATGCGAGCTCGGCGTCAGGAGCCGGGTTCATGAAATCGATCGCGTAGGGGATACCGTCTTTGATCGCGAATTCGACTGTGTTGAGGTCATAGCCAAGCGCGGTGCAAATGGTGATGACATCTTTTTCGACACGAGCGTGCAGCTCGGGCGAGAGATAATCATCGACATTCACGTACTGCATCCCCGATAGATAAGGCTTGGACGGGTCGTAGGGCATGATCAGAACTTTTTCTTTGCCGACGCAATAGCATCGAACAAACTGATCGTACTCGATACCTTGCTGCAATGTCATGCAAAGCGTTTCCGACGCATTGTATTCCTGCCAAAGCTCCTCGAGCGAATTGACCTTGGAAACATTCTTCCACCCGCCGCCGTCGAACGGTTTTAGGAACGAAGGAAACCCAACGTGCTCGACTACGCCTTCCCAGTCAATAGGGAATTCGAGATTGCGCAAACTCTCCGGCGTGATGTCCTTGATATAACTGTGCTGCGGCAGCAAGACGGTTTTGGGGATGGCAACGCCGAGTTTGGTAGCGAGTGCAAAGTTAAAAAATTTGTCATCCGCAGACCACCAAAACGGGTTATTGATGATATATGTACCCTCGAGTGCAAAACGCTTTAACGCTGCACGGTAATAAGGCACCTCGTGCGAGATGCGGTCGATGATAACGTCGTAGCGCTTTGTTTCATCGAGCGTGATGCCGCCAATGCTGACCATTTCTGCGACGACTTCGCCGTTGCTTTTCTCGTTGATACTGTTAATTATCGATTCGGGAAACGTTTGTTCGCGTCCCACTAAGATTCCTACTCGTTTCATATATTATTATTATAGATAGTAGGCGGCAAAAATTCCAAAAGCTGCTGGTTTCTTAACAATGCTTTATATTCAAAATTCATCATTTGGACAAGAGGGTTTTAATACCCATCTGATCTCTTATACGCTGGCGATCTCGCTTTCAAATTTTCTTGAC
>JBEBGA010000462.1:0-2065 GCA_040081695.1 Pyrinomonadaceae bacterium | reverse complement strand
GATCCGCGAGATCCGCATCAATCAAAATCCATTTTCGGCGGAGTATGAAAGGATCGGTTTTGGCCGTATCGAGGTGCTCACCCGACCTGGTTTTGACAAGTTTCGCGGCTCGGCAAACGTTAATTTTAATGACGAAAGCCTCAACTCGCGTAATCCGTTTGCTCTAAATCGTGCACCGAGCCAGACCCGTAATTTTGGCGGATTTATCAGCGGGCCGATCTCAGCGAAGAAATCATCGTTCTTTTTAGACATTAATCAGGGGTCAAGAGACGAAAACTCGGTCATTGCGGCTGATGCGATCGACAATACTGGGAGTTTTGTACGGATCAATCAAGACGTCAAGGTTCCTACACGGCGTTTTGGTTTTAGTCCGCGATTTGATTTTGCGATCAATGATAAGAACACGTTACAGGGACGATATAATTTTTCGCGTTCGAACTCAGAGAATCAAGGCATCGGTGGTTTTACACTAGCTTCGCGTGCGACCGAGTCTAGATCTACTCAACATGGTGTTCAGTTGACTGAGTCAATGATCATCAACGCGAAAACCGTCAATGAAACTCGGTTTCAGTACGATTTTAACAAACGCGAAACGACCGGGGACGATTCGATCCCGGCGATCAATGTTTCGAACGCGTTTAATGGCGGCGGAGCTCAGACGGGAGATAATTATAACCGTACAAAACGTTGGGAACTGCAGAATTACACAACAACCTCGTTCGGACAGCACGCGATCAAATTTGGTATCCGTGTTCGCGGGGTCAACATCCAGGACCGTACGGAAAGTAACTACGGCGGATCGTTCCTCTTTTCAGGCTTTGCGGCTCCGGGCGGAGATGCCTGTGATCTGAACACTGACCTCGTTGTATCTTCGCTTGAACAATATCGTTGTAAAGCATTGGGAACACCGGGCGACAGATACAATCCGACCCAGTTCTCGATCACGTCGGGCAATCCGGTCGCTTCGGTATCACAGATCGACTATAGTCCTTTTATTACAGATGACTGGAAAGTTAGGCAAGATCTTACGCTGAGCTTTGGCCTACGTTACGAAAATCAGACAAATCTCAATAGCAATCTGAATTTTGCTCCGAGAGTCGGATTTGCCTGGTCGCCTGGTGCGGGTGGTGCGCGGGCCCCTAAGACCGTTTTTCGCGGCGGCGGCGGCTTGTTTTTTGACCGCTTTAACGAGGGACAGACGCTCAGGGCAAGGCGTAACGACGGTGTTTCGCAACTTCAGTACATAGTCACTAACAATCCGGCGATCCTAGGACAGGCTATCTTTAATACAAACGGTACGGTTACCAACGTCCCGACAGCAGCTCAACTTGGCGCGGTCGTGCCGTTGACGAGCATCCCGTATCGGATCGACGACAAACTAGGTTCGCCGTATTCGGTACAGACGGCATTTAGTGTTGAACACCAGATCACGCCGACCACTGTTCTAAGTGCGACGTGGACGTGGGCCAAATCTTTCAATACGTTGCGTACCCGCAATATTAACGCACCTGTTTGCCCAAACACGACTATATGTCCGGCAGGACTAACTCAGGCACAGGTGCAGGCTCTAAGGCCTGACACGACCGCAGGTAATATCTATCGGATCGAATCGAGCGGATACGCAAATACCCAGATGCTGATGGTCAATTTTCGTACGGCGATCGGTTCGAAAGTCAATTTCAACGGTGGTTACTCACTCGGCAGGGCCAATGGCGACACTGACAGCCTTAGCAGCCCCCGATTTGCTGTAAACACGGTCGGCTATCCGGCATACAGCTATGATCTGACAGGCGAATTTGGCCCGTCGGCGTTTTTACCCCGACATTCTATCTTCTTTATGGGTTCGATCACGCTGCCGTGGGGCATCCGTGCAAACCCGATGATCACGGCTTCGACCGGGCGCCGGTTTAATATTACGACCGGTATCGACAGTAATTACGATTCACTGTTTTTTGAACGTCCGACATTTGCCGCACTGAGTCAACGCTGTCAAGAATTGAACCTGACAAATTCATTCTGTGATATGAACGGGGTCGCGAATATGAACACTATCATTCCGCGAAAC
>JBEBGA010000461.1:0-2066 GCA_040081695.1 Pyrinomonadaceae bacterium | reverse complement strand
AAACCGGCGGTTGCGAGGTCAGTTTGTAGGTCGCGATATTTTTGCAGATCACTGAGTTCTTCGCCGACAATATCCAGCCAGCCGAGCCATGTTTCTTCGTCGTCGTTGGTCCAAACGGACGCATCCTTTGACCATAGCCGTTTGGTCATGTCCGCCTCAGACCATTTTGTGATCTCGGTAGCCACATCTTTGGAGATCATTTCAGGAAGTGAATATTTGAAAGAATTCAACATAGCTTCATCTTCAGCAAAAGCGGGTCGGCTGTCAAACAAACCAATTTGATGTAAAATTGCGGCATGCGAAAGACAATACTCGTGGTTTTGGCGGCGTTGAGTGTCGCGGTCGGAGTTAAGGCACAGACTTGTGCGGAAGGTGCGAAAGAAATAGCCCCGGTCATGTCACAAGAGACGCTCCAAAAATACGAAAAGCAGCTCGACGACGCGAGGCTGATCGCCACGACCGGGCCAAATGGCGGTGACGTTGATTCGATCATTTGGTACGGGCGACGAACCGCCTATCTCGGCAAATACAAAGATGCGATAGGTATTTTTACCCGAGCAATAAAGCGTTGGCCGGACGATGCCCGGCTTTACCGACATCGCGGACATCGATATATCACGCTCCGCTGTTTTGACGACGCTATCGCCGATCTCGAAAAAGCTGCAAAGCTCGTAAAAGGGAAACCTGATGTTGTCGAACCAGACGGAATCCCGAACGCAAAAAACATCCCGACCAGCACGCTACAATCGAATATCTGGTATCACCTCGGTCTAGCCTATTACCTGAAAGGCGACATGAAAAAGGCAGCGTTTGCATACAGCGAGTGTATGAAAGTCTCAAAAAATAACGATATGCTTGCGGCGACGTCGCATTGGTTTTATATGACATTGAGGAGAAGCGAACGAAATGGAGAAGCAGCGAAACTGCTCCTGCCGTTTGATGGAGATTTTGAGTTGATCGAAAATGACGATTATCTAAAGCTCCTCAGGTTGTATCGGGGCGAGATTCGACCGGACACATTGGAAAACGAGCTTGGCGAAAAAGCCGAAACGCTTGGAAATGCGTCGCTCGGTTATGGATTCGGAAACTGGTATCTTTACAATGGTGATACGTCAAAGGCGATCGTGATCTTCAAAAAGATAACCGCCGGTAATCAATGGTCCAGCTTTGGGTACATCGCTGCCGAGGCCGAATTGAAAAGGCTCTCAAAGCCTTAAATATCATTGGATCCGCTTTAATTTGCAGTTTTAAAAATACAGGAGAAAACGTGAACAAAACTAAAAACTTTATCGCTCTTATCCTCGTTGTCGCCATTTTTGGTGCGATGCTGGCGTGTCAGAAACCTGCAGCTATCAACACCAACGAAAATAAGGCAGCAGCCAATACCAATCAGGCTGCAAATGCCGCGACGCCTGAGCCGACAAACACAACAACTACCAGCTCTGCCGGAACTCCGACCGATGCTTATAAGGCGGCGTACACTGCGCGCAAAAATAAGGATATCGAGGGGCTGAAAAAGTTGATGTCAAAGGACGTGATCGAATTTCTCACAATGGTGGCAGAGGCCGACGAAAAGAAAAAGTCTACACTCGACGACCAGCTAAAAGAACTGTGTGAAAAGCCGCAAGCAGCGACTGCTGAGGCCCGCAATGAAAAGATCGACGGCGATTACGCAACGATCGAATACCTTGACGAAAAAGGCGGCTGGAAGCCGATGGAATTTATCAAAGAGGATGGCGTTTGGAAGTTGGCATTTGGACCCAAAAAGCCCGGCTCGCCGGATAAGGCCAACGACAACAAAAAATAATAGCGGCTAGAAATTTTGAGAGTTTACCCGTCACTAGGTACGAGGATTTAAGTATGTTTTCAAAAACTATGAAGATGCACCGAGTCGGTTTTTTAATTTTTATATCGCTGGTTTCTACGGGGATAGCCGCTGGCCAAAATGCGGGCCAGTGGCTGACGCAATGTTCGGATAGTTTAGTAAAAAAGAACTATCAGGACGCCGTGGCGAAATGTACTAAGGCGATCGAGGCTCAGCCGGATTCGGTCGAGGCGTTTCAATT
>JBEBGA010000460.1:0-2068 GCA_040081695.1 Pyrinomonadaceae bacterium | reverse complement strand
TCGGCGATGTGGCTGATGTCGTAATCGTTTTCTTTCGAGTATTTGAGCAGAGCCCAATACATTGTCGGGACGCCGACCCAGAAATTTACCTTTTCCGCGACCATCGCGTCGAGCGTTGTCTTTGGTTCAAAACGGGGCAATAGGACGACGCGGTTGCCGCCGTAGATCTGAGTATTCATCTGCACGGTCTGGCCCGTGGTGTGAAACAGCGGCAGCGTGATCAGACAGGTTTTCTGCTGCTGATCGGTAAAATCCAGCATCGGCTGGTGGATCGCGTACGTCGTGACACAATTTGACCAAAGATTAAGGTGAGTCAACTCGGCACCCTTTGGCTGGCCGGTCGTGCCGGATGTGTAAAGAATCGCGCAGGTATCGTCGGGGGCGGTCGGATACATCTCAAACTCTTCGGGCTTATCAAAAGTGATCTGTGTCAGCGTTTTATGCTCCGCGATCGGTGACGCTCCCATCATATCCACCGTCATTACGACCAGATGTTCGCATGAATCGACCTTGTCAAAAGCCTCTTTGGTCGATGCTAGCATTGGCAGCTCGGCAGTGCCTTCGAAAACAAACACGCCTTTGGCGTCGGAATCGCGGAGATGATATTCGATCTCTCCGGCCTTAAACAAAACGCAAAGCGGAACGACGACGGCACCGGCTTTCATAATGCCGTAATAGACGATCGGGAAATAGGGCACGTTAACACAATTTAACGCGACCTTGTCGCCGTGACCAATACCCATTTCAACGAGTGCGTTGGCGACGCGGTTAGACAGCTTGTCGAGTTCGCCGTAGGTCAGGCGAACATTCTCCCAGACGATCGCTTCTTTTTGCGGAGCGAGGCCCGCGTGATGCGAAACTATCGACGCCAGATTAAAAACTGTGGCCGTGCCGTTCATAAGTTAAGTGTTAGAAACACCTTATTATACACCAACTTGCCGTGAAAAGTTGATACTTTTTGCTGAGGAAATTTCCGCATCAAGCCGTTGGATCGAATGGACCTTAAATTTGTCGTCCTGGTCGGGAAAATCATTTCGATAATGCCCGCCGCGCGACTCTTCGCGCCACAGAGCAGAGGTTGCAACGAGTCGTGCAAGCGTAACAAAATTTCGCGACGAAGTGCTCAGATTACCAGCAGCGATTTGATCAAATTCTTTTATCGCCCTACGAAGCGAATCTTTGTCCCGCAAAATACCGACGCGCTCCCACATGATGCGTTTGACGCGCTTGCGAACGGCTGTTCCGATTGCGGATTGCGGATTGCGGATCTCGGATTCTGGGTGTTCGACTTCTTTCTGACCACTGGCCACCGGCCACTGGCCACTGTCGGCGGCAGCCGCCGAGCCCGCTCTGGCACCGAAAACCAAACCTTCGAGTAGGGAATTCGACGCTAGGCGGTTTGCTCCGTGGACGCCGGTGCAAGTGACCTCACCGGCGGCATAAAGACCCGGCAAAGTGCTGCGTCCCCACAGGTCGGTGCGGATGCCGCCCATGCAATAGTGCGACGCGGGCGAGACGGGCAACATGTCTTTGGCGATGTCGAGGCCGTAAATTTTGCAGGTTTCGTAGATCTTTGGGAAGCGGTGCTTGAGAAAGGTTTCGTCGAGAGCGGTCATGTCGAGATAGACCGTTCGCGTTCCGGTGCGGCGCATCTCATTGACGATGGAGCGGGCGACGATGTCGCGTGGGGCAAGCTCGGCTCGTTCGTCATAACGCGGCATAAAGCGTTCGCCGTATTTGTTTTTGAGAATGCCGCCCTCGCCTCGCATTGCCTCAGACAGTAAGAATCGCGGTGCTTTTTCGAGGTTCAACGCCGTCGGATGAAACTGGATAAACTCCATATCCGCCATCTCGGCACCGGCAAAATAAGCCATCGCCATGCCGTCACCCGTCGCGACCGGCGGGTTTGTTGTGTGCTGATAAAGCTGTCCCACACCGCCCGTCGCCATAACGACGGCCTTGGCGTAGATCTCACGCGGCTGACGCAAAACGGGGTCGAGAAACCGTACGCCGACGCAGCGGCCGTCGCGGACGATGAGGCTTTCGGTGTTGGCAAAAGGCGTAAGAT
>JBEBGA010000459.1:0-2070 GCA_040081695.1 Pyrinomonadaceae bacterium | reverse complement strand
CGGCGTCTGCACATTGCGTGGCGTCCGCCGCTGCACTGACCGCAAACGGAGCGATGTAACCGGCAAACTGGTGCTGCCCGTGCCCGTCCGCCGGAGTTCCCGAGAATTGCGAGACGACTACGGTAGGCTGGAATTTACGGATCACACGCACAGCGTCGCAGAGCACAATCTTCTCGTCCCATTTCGACCTAGCTTCGGCAAGAGTTTTTGAGAAACCGTAATCATAAGCCCTCCCGAAAAACTGCTCCGCACCATCGAGCCGCCGTGCCTGAATAAGCTCCTCGGTGCGAATCACGCCAAGCGATTCACCTAGTTCGGTGCCGATGATATTCTGCCCGCCATCGCCACGCGTAAGCGAAAGATACGCCGTACGGGCACTCTCGCCGCGAGCAAGATACGCGAGCAGCGAAGTGTCTTCGTCATCAGGATGAGCGCCGATCATGAGGGCACTGGTCGTTGTGTTCAGCTTTTTGAGCAACTGATAAAGCCCGGTCGTACCGCGATCATAAACGGGCCGCACCTGCGCGGGGCTTTCTAACCGCAGAGACGCGGACACGCAGAGAAGAAGGAGAACGACTGTGACAAATTGACGAAAATTACCCATAAGACCAATCTCAAACTCTCTGCGTCTCCGAGTCTCCGCGGTTCAAATCGTCCTTCACGGTCAGGCTAATCAAATACCCCGCAACCACCGTCACCACACAGCCGATGACGTTGAACCATAGAAACTCGATATTCGTGTACCAACTCGCGATCCAAACCGAAGCGATGCCAAACAAAAGCCCAAAGAACGCACCGCGTGCGCGTGCCCGTTTTACCACAAAAGCCAGCACAAAAACCCCAAGCAGTGAACCGTAAAAGAACGAACCGAATTTATTTACCACCTCGATCAACGAACCGAGATTCGTAGCAAATATCGCAACAATGCATGCGAAGATGCCCCAGATAAATGTCGTGATCCGGCCCACCATCACGTAGTGAGAATCCGTCGCCTCGGGGGCATACAAACGCCTGTAAAAGTCTATCGTGGTCGCCGTCGCGAGGGCGTTTAGCTCCGCCGCGATCGACGACATTGCCGCCGCAAAAATCGCCGCGATCAGCAGCCCGATCACGCCCATCGGCATGTGGGCGAGGATGAACGTCGGGAACACGTAGTTCACGTCGTTGAAGGACGGATTGCTCGTCGCCTTGACGTGTGCCAAAGCCTCTTTTCGAGATTCGTTAAACTTCTTATCGGCATCGCGATACGCCTGACGCTTAGCCGCATCGGTGCCGTCAAAACTCACGGCTGCGTTTCGACGCTCTTCGTGAGCCGCTGCATAGCGGGTTTGAATACCCTGAAACTCGACACTCTGCGAAGCCTTCGCGATCTCGGTGTTGTTAAAGACAATCGGCGGAGCCGTGAACTGATAGAAAATGAACACCATTATCCCGATCAGCAAAATGCCGAATTGCATCGGGATCTTGAGAAACGCGCTCATCAGGAGCGAGGTGCGGCCTTCGTCGACGGATTTCGCTGTCAAAAACCGCTGCACCTGGCTCTGATCGCAGCCAAAATATCCCAGCATCAAAAACAGCCCGCCGATCAGCCCGGACCAGATCGTGTATTTTTCCTGTAGGTTAAAGCTGGTGTCAACCATGTTGAGCTTGCCCAGACTGCCCGCCAGATGCAGCCCGTCGCCAAGCGAAACGCCCGCCGGAAAGCTCGACAAGATGACAAAGAAACAAACGCCCAGCCCGAAGAAGATGATCACCATCTGCTTCACATCCGTCCACGTCACCGCCTGAACTCCGCCAAAAACCGTATAAACGGTCGTCGAAAGCCCGATCGCAAAGATCGTCGCGATCAAGTTCCAGCCAAAAACGATCGACAAAACAATAGCCGGAGCCGAAATGATCGTGCCCACGCCGAGCCCCCTTGAAATAAGGAAAAAGAAGCTGGTCAGTGTGCGCACCTTTACGTCAAAACGCTTTTCGAGATACTCGTAAGCCGTAAAAACATTGGCCCGGTGAAAAAATGGCACCACCGTAACGCACAGGATGATCATCGCGAACGGCAGCCCGTAATAG
>JBEBGA010000458.1:0-2070 GCA_040081695.1 Pyrinomonadaceae bacterium | reverse complement strand
TCCCGATGTCTGATGGTCCGCCATCAACACGATCAACTGGCCGTCCGGAAGCAATTGGATAGTGCCAAAACTCGCAGCCGAAGACAGTAGTTCAAACGGCTCGGTAAGCTCGACCGGTTCACCTTTTAGTCGAAAGCCCATCCGGTTCGAGTTTGGCGAGACAACAAAATCATGGACAAAAAATAAGCCTCGGCTGGGCTCAGACAGAAGTAGGAACTCTGCTCCGACAATGACACGTACAGTTGGAAAAGGCCGGTAAAACGGGATCAGGCTTGATGAAATGTGGCAGCGGCGAATATGCGGTCTTGTTTTTATTTGGGTTCTAAACGGAATCTGATCTCCGGTTACCAGTGGCCGGCCATCTATGCCGCCGATCTTTGCCGCGAGATTTGTGCTTGAACTGCCAAGCCATTCTTTGATCTTGAATCCACCGCTGACAGCAAGATATGCACGATTGCCCGAGACCTTTTTTGTAAAACGGAGGGTGCTTCCTTTTTGAGCGAAATACGGCTGCCAATTTGCAATAGGCTCGCCGTCAAGTTCCGCCAAAAAGTCGGCTCCGCCGTTGGCAAAGATAGCGTTCCTTTCAAAAACGATCTCTGCGGCGGGGAAGTGCATTTCCACGACAGCATCATTTTCGTCATTGCCGAGGAGGATGTTGATCAGTCGTGCGGCTGTGCGGTCCATTGCTCCACCGGGGTTGATGCCAAGCTGACGATATCCGACACGACCGAGGTCTTGTATCGTCGTCAAAATACCCGATTTGTTGATCAGAATACTCATCTTGCGGCGATAAACCTCACTTCGTCACCCGGACGTAAATAGCATGGCTCGGGCGCGTTTGGAGAAAACATATCGACATCGGTTCGTCCGATGATCTGCCAACCGCCTGGCGATTCGAGCGAATAAATACCGGTCTGGCTGCCAGCAATGCCGACACTGCCTTTTGGCACAAGCGTTCGCGGCGCGTCGCGGCGAGGTGTGGCGATGCGGACGTCAACCTCGCCCATATACGAAAAACCGGGCAGAAAGCCAAGCATATAGACGCGATAGGTTTTTGATAGAAATATCTCGATGACATCGTCTGGGGAAATGTTATTTGTCTTCGCTACGAGATCGAGATCAAGCGATGTCTCGGCATTGAAAACGACAGGGATCTCAATGTATCTAGCCGCGACCGCTGCGTCGGCTTTAGTAACTTTCAGAGCCGATCCGGCCATATCTTTTACCGCATCGAAAGCGGTTTGGAAGTTAGGGGAGTTTGCGCGAACGGCGACGGGGTCATAAAACAATGTAGCTGACGCGTAAGCAGGGACGGATTCGATGTAACCGGGAAATTTATTTAGATCAAAATATGCGGCAAATGCGATCGCTTTTTGGTTAAGCTCCTCAGAGATCACGTTGCCAAATTCGACGGTCAGTGCCGAATCGCCAAGCGGGAATATCCTGGGGCTTTTTGCAGCCATTAGCTAACGTCTCCGTTGTTTGGGGTCAAGATATTCACGTAGGCCGTCGCCGATAAAGTTGAAAGCCAGAACCGTCAGAGCGATCGCGATCCCCGGAAACAACAGTATATGCGGCGAGGTCGCAAAAAATTGCCGTGCCTCTTCGATCATCGTACCCCAACTTGGGGCCGGCGGCGGTATTCCGAGGCCGAGGAACGATAGCGATGCTTCGGACAAGACGGCTCCGGCCATGCCAAGCGAGGCTTGGACTATGAGCGGCTGTATGGCATTTGGCAGAATATGCGTGAACAATATGCGGAGATTACTTGCCCCCAATGCCCGTGCGGCCATCACATAATCGTATTCGCGCACCTTTAGAACCTGTCCACGCATCACGCGGGCGTAGCCGACCCAGCCGATCACACAAAGTGCGGCGATGAGTTTGCCCTGGCCCGCTCCGAGAAATGCTACTAGTGCGATCGCCAGCAGCAAACCGGGAAACGCTAGAAAGACGTTGAAAACATATCCCGACAAGAACTTATCGACAAATCCGCCATAAAATCCGGCGATAGAGCCAATAAAGGTTCCAAATATCGCCGAAACCACAACGACGATTATGCCGACC
>JBEBGA010000125.1:0-8154 GCA_040081695.1 Pyrinomonadaceae bacterium | reverse complement strand
TCGAACGAGAGTCTATAATTGGGTTGAACTATCTCCATTATTCCCATCAAAATCAAGCCCAGTTGGCGTTTGCATAACTCCAACCGAGTAATTCTATATCTAAGTTGTGGTTTTATAAATACCCTAACAAATGGAGGTAGCGCTGTATGTGTGTTTCCTAACACAGACAAGAGCGGACGTATTAAAAAAGTGTTGCCTGGTGCGATAGCGCACATAAGGAAGTGTGTTTTTGGCTATACTAGGATGCGGAAGGCTTTGAGACGCCAGTTTCGGCCTTCTAACTTAAAGGTGTCGGCTTCGTAGTGGGAGACGGAGCTGACGCCTTTTTCTACACTCTCGCGCAATAAATGAATGGTCTCGATTGTGCGATAGCGCACATATAAGCCCGTTAGTTGTGATACAGTCGTATTTTCATCAATAAAACCTGCTTAGTCTTATTTAATAAAACATAGAGATAATATGGCCCGAGCAGCAAACATCGCCGACGCGCGTAAAAACTACCTATTAGCATCCTTGCCTAGTGATGAATTTGCGCGTGTATTGACCCATTTAGAGCCGGTAACATTGCCGCTCGGTAAGGTTTTGTACGAATCGGGCGATAAGCTTGATTATGTCTATTTCCCGACGAATGCCATTGTTTCCCTGCTCTACATTATGGAAAACGGAGCGACGGCCGAGATCGGCGTTGTCGGAAACGACGGCATACTCGGTATCGCACTGTTTATGGGCGGCGATACAACGCCTAACCGTGCGGTAATACAAAGCGCTGGCAATGCATTTAAGATGTCGGCACGCGATCTAAAGGCGGAATTTACGCTGGGCGGCACGTTTCATAATCTCTTGCTCCGATACACACAAGCGTTGATCACACAGATCTCTCAGACCGCCGTCTGCAACCGGCTCCACACCGTCGAACAGCAGCTTTGCCGTTGGCTATTGCTCAGCCACGACAGGCTCGATTCCGACAAACTGGTCATGACCCACGACCTGATCTCAAATATGCTCGGCGTCCGGCGCGAGGGCGTTACGATCGCCGCACAAAAACTTGCCTCCCAAAAGCTGATCACGAGCATGCGCGGAACGATGACGGTCATCGACCGCCCAGGCCTGGAAAACGCCGTCTGCGAATGTTATAAGGTCGTCAATGACGAATATAACCGACTGCTCGGGCGAGGGATCTCACGAACATTTGTTTGAGTGAGATAGCTATCCCACCGTTTAGCTGTTAGCGTTAGGCTGTTGAGATTTCTCAACGATTGAAATCACTCACCATTCGACATCGGAAATGAACTAAAAAGCAGCTTCTTGTGCCGTCTGTTGTTTTTACAACCGACCAACAAGGGGGCCGCTCGATGTCAGCAATCACAACAACAAACCAGATCCTTGCCGCACTGCCGGCTAAAGCACAAAAGCGGCTGTGGCCGCGTCTTGAGCCTTTTGAACTAAAATTTAGCGAAACCGTCTATGACAATGGCGATCTATTTACCCATGTCTATTTTCCGGAAACGGGCATAATCTCGCTGCTGGCGGCAGTTGACGAACACTCGACGATCGAGGTGGCGATGGTCGGCTGCGAAGGTATAGTTGCACTGCCCGTATTTCTGGGCATAGAAAGATCGAGTAACCGATCTGTGGTCCAGGGCTCCGGGGTCGCATTGAGATTGACCGTGGCCGATATGCTTACGGAATGTGCGGCCAGCGACGAACTGCCCAGACTCTTACGGCTGTTTACCTATTCGCTGCTGATGCAGATCGCCCGCTCCGCCGTCTGCAACCGCTTTCACCCGATCGAGTCACGCCTCGCTCGATGGTTGTTGATGACGCAGGATCGGATGAAAAATTCGGACTTTAAGATCACGCAGGAATTTTTGTCGTACATGCTCGGCGTCCGCCGCGAGGCCGTCAATAAAACCGCGACCGGGCTGCAGCGGAGAAAGCTCATCAGCTACAACCGCGGCCATATGCACATCCTTGATAGAAAAGAGTTAGAGACTCTGGCTTGTAACTGTTACGGGTTTATTGCGGCAAACCCTTAAAATTACGAATTTCAAATTACGAATTACGAGCTCTTTTTTGTGGTTATCTGTATTTTGCCAATGATTTTGAGAAGTTCTTCGACATCGTCCAAGAGACTTTTGGCTTGAGCCTCTTCCAAATAATTGGTTGCTTGTAACAAACGAATCCAATACTTCGTTTCCCTCGCTTCTTTATAGGCAATACTAAGTTTGGACACGAAATCCGGCCTTGATTGGCCACCAACTGCCTCTTCAGCGTTGGCTCCAATGGAAGTCCCGCTCCTAAGAAACTGTTTTGATAAAACGTATTCTTTCTTTTCTTCGACTAGATATTTATACGCTTTTACCACTCTGACCGAAAACGCAAAACTTTTTTCAAGTAAAACATTTCCTTTCTTAACGACTCATCATTCGTAATTCGTAATTGTTAATTCGTAATTATTCCCTCTCGTAACTTGTTCTGACGACCGTTTTGATATTGCCGCGGACATGATAATCGCCCTCAAGCTCGACCTTGAGTGGATCGCAAGCCGCAACAAAATCCTCGAGAATGACATTGACGACGTGCTCGTGAAAGATCTTAACGTCGCGGAAAGAGTTGATGTAGAGCTTGAGGCTTTTAAGCTCGACGCAGAGTTTGTTTGGCACGTATTTGAGCCGTATCACGCCAAAATCGGGAAAATCCGAGAATGGGCAAATGGCCGTAAACTCGGGCATATCAAATTCGATCCAGATCTCGCGGCCCGCAAATTCGTAAGGAAAAGTATCGAGCGGAAAGAGACCCATCTCCTCACGCGGCGTTGGGCGGATATCTAACTGTTGGTTGTTCACACCGCTTGGCGGTGATTCATTTGACATAATTTTAAAGACCAATCTGATGCAGAAGCCCGCACGTGAGTAAGGGCGTACCGCTCAAGTTGGTTGTTACGCCCTTGCTTACGCGCGGGCTTCTGCACCACTTACCTCACGTAGCGGTTTTTTCGCGAGCTCATATTTCTAAGGGCGCCGAGATCGGTCATGCCTTTGTCGTGGAGCTTGGCGAGTAAGTTTACAAAAATGTGAGCGGTCGCGTATGCGTCAGCACTCGCTCGGTGGTGATTTGTCAGGTCGATTGAGTAATGCTCGGCGACCGTTTTTAGTTTGTGATTGACGATGTCAGGTAGTAGTTTGCGCGATAGCTGCACTGTGCAAAGACACGGATTTGCAAGGCGATAGTCCGGAAAGATCCGGCTGACCTCATGATTCAAAAACCGCATATCAAAGCCCGAATTATGCGCGACCAGCACCGAATCGCCAATAAACTGCAAAAAATCACCCGCGACATCCACAAAAAGCGGAGCGTCTTTTACCATCTCGTCACTAATGCCTGTGAGCTGTGTGATAAACGGCGGTATCGGCATCTCGGGGTTTAACAGCGTCTCAAATTTCTCAGCAACCTCACCATTTCTCACTCGATAAGCACCGATCTCCGTGATTCGGCACGGCGGAGCTTTGGCTCCGGTCGTCTCGAGGTCAAACACGACAAACTCGGTCCCGGCAAGCTCGCGGTCTTCAAAACCATCCAACTCAAGCTCAACCATGTCGTCATTCAGGTTAAGCCGGGGATCTCGGTCGATCAGATCGGCGACAAGCATTTTTGCCATTCGCGGGTCGGGCTTGCGAATCTTCATCACAAAATCGACGACGCTCACCGCCGACGCTTTTCCGCCAAATGAGCGGAGCAACGCCACGGTTTCACTTATTAGCAATGACTCGGAAATTAGGTTAGGATACGGTGTCATTAACCGTAGTTTAGCAGAGTTGGCGGAGTTTATTGAGTTAGCACAGCTTTTTGGTTACCGTAATGTCAATGGGTACATTAGATAAGTTTAAAAAAACAAACGCCTTGCTAGAGGGGCATTTTATCCTGTCGAGCGGGCTGCACAGCCCGAACTACCTGCAATGTGCACTGGCGTTACAGCATCCCGCCGATGCCGCGAGATTTGGCCAAGCCATCGCTGAGCATTATGTCGGGAGCGAGATCGACACCGTGGCGTCGCCAGCGATAGGTGGGTTGGTCATCGGGTTTGCCGTGGCTCAAGCGTTAAATGTCCGATTTATCTGGACCGAGCGGCAGAACGGCGAGATGGCCGTAAGACGTGGGTTTTCCGTAGATGAAGGTGAGCGGATATTAGTCGTCGAGGATGTGATAACAACCGGCGGTTCGACCCGCGAGTGTATTTCGGCTCTAGAGGAAAACGGCGGAAATGTTGTCGCCGCCGCATCGATCATCGACCGGTCAAACGGAGCGGCGGATGTCGGAGTGCCCCGCATTTCTCTCGTCAGTCTCGATGTGCCGAGTTATCCACCTGACGATTGCCCAATGTGCGCAGACGGCATCGAGGCGGTAAAACCCGGCAGCCGGACTATCGGAAAGTCTTAAACATGAGGCCAATTTGTTTTCTTTCAATGGACAGCCTCGACGGCTATGTGGCCGACGACGAACTCGCCGTCGGGCCGTTGGCCGAACTTGGCTTTAAAGTCGACACGCTTTCCTGGCGCGATACTACCGTTGACTGGAACGATTACGAAGCTGTAATCATTCGCACGCCGTGGGATTATCAGCGAACGCCGGATGAGTTTTTGAGCGTGCTCAAAACTATTGATGACTCATCGGCACGGCTTGAGAATTCGTTCGACATCGTTCGGTGGAATCTCGACAAGCGTTACCTCATTGATATGGAGCAACGCGGCTGCCGCATCGTGCCGACGATCTGGGACGCGGCATATTCAGGCTCTGCATTCGACAGTTGGCTCGAACGACTTGGTACGGATGAGCTGATAATCAAGCCGACCGTAAGTGCGACGGCGGAGCATACCTACCGGCTAGTGACTTACGATCCCGAATTAAAAGGTGTATTTGCCAACCGATCATTCATGGCTCAGCCTTTTATGCCAAACATCGTTGCCGAGGGCGAGTATTCGGTCTTTTTCTTTAACGGTGAATACAGCCACACGGTCAACAAATCGCCGAAGACGGCGGATTTTCGCGTTCAGGAAGAGCACGGCGGCATAATTACAGAGGTCGAGCCGGACGAAAAACTCCGCTTTACGGCCCAAAACGCTTTGGATAAAATAGGCGAACCGCTGCTGTTTGCTCGGGTTGATCTGGTGCGTGACGATGAGGACAAATTTGCGTTGATGGAACTTGAACTCATAGAACCCGCACTCTATCTGCGAATGAGCGCCGGAGCCCCCGAGCGATTTGCGGCGGCGATAGAAACTCTGCTCAAATAATACAATGTCTTATAGCGTCGAAGAATTTTGGGCTAATTGTTGCTCCGAGACCGGCGTGAGTCCCGATGAACCGTATCAGGTCTGGTATTTTGGTAACTCGCCAGAGATGGCCTTGGAACTTGCAGCGCTGGTCATATCAGGCAAAAAGTTTGCTACCGCCAGCCTCGCCGCCGTCAATGAGATCAAGCCGCATGAAGCACCGATAATGAACGGTTATAGCGTCGTCACCGACTTTGACGGCAAACCGATGTGCGTGATCCAAACTACGGAGATTCACCATTTACCTTTCAACGAGGTAGACCCTCAGTTTGCAGCAGATGAGGGCGAGGGCGATCAGTCGCTAGAATATTGGCACGATGTGCATACGCAATATTTTTTGCGTGAGGCCGCCGAATTAGGAATAGAATTTAATAGCGAGTCGATCGTTTGCTGCGAACGGTTTGAGCTTTTGTATCCGAGATGAATTACAGGCTTTTGATCCAATACGACGGCACCGATTTTCACGGCTGGCAGGTGCAGGAAAACGACCGCTCGATCCAGGGTGAGCTTGAGCGTGTGATCGGGATGCTTGTTGACCAGCATGTTGCCGTGGTCGGATCCGGGCGAACGGACGCGGGCGTGCATGCTGAGGGGCAAGTTGCAAATGTAAAACTGCCGGATGGTAAGTTCACACCCGAAAAGCTGAAACACGCCATCAACGGCAATCTTTGGCGTGACATTCGCATTCTCAAGGTTGAAAAGGTACCAGACGAATTTCACGCCCGTTTTTCGGCAAAGCAAAAAACATACGTCTATCGCGTAGTCAACGCTCCGGTAATGTCTCCATTTTGGCGGCGTTTTGCCCATCACGAAACACGTCCGCTCGATGTCGGGCGGATGAACGAAACGGCGAGGCTTTTTCTCGGAAAACACGACTGGACGGCGTTTTCGGCCGCTAAAGCGGATGGCGACAACCGCGTCCGCAACGTGATCGATTTTACTGTTGAATCGCATTGGGACGACCGTGCTCAAGGGGTGATGATCGAGTTTCGAATCACGGCGGCCGGCTTTTTACGGTACATGGTCCGCTCGATCGTCGGCACGATGCTCGAGGTCGGGCGCGGCGAAAAAGATAGTGATACAATTCAGACGGCCATAGTCACCGGCGACCGGGACCTTGCCGGAAAGACGGCGACCGCCGCGGGGTTGACGCTGTTTAAGGTCGAATATGATTAAGAAATTGGCCACCGATCTCACAGATCAGACCGATTTCTTTTATTCTTATCTGAGTAGATCCGTGTAATCGGTGGCAGATTTTCTTATGCTCATTTACCACATAGTTTTACCGGATATTTGGGCGGCGTTTGAAACGGAGCTGTATAAACACGCGAGCCTCGAATCCGAAGGGTTTATACACTGCAGCTTTGCCGATCAATTGGACGCAGTAATCGGGCGATATTACAGCGGCGAAAAGAGCGTCGTGGTGCTCGAGATCGAGAGCGATAAACTTATGTCGCGGATGATAAAAGAACCATCAACTAATAACGAGATATATCCGCACGTCTACGGGCCGATTAATCGAGATGCTATCGTGGGAACGGAAGAAAGAGTAGTTAGCCACAGATAACACAGATACAGAAGGGTCAGATAAATGAGTTCCTAATCCATCCTATCCGTGTGATCGGTGGCAAAGTCAGACATGCACGAGAATTTTGAAGGGATCGTAAAACCAAATACCGCTGAGGCAAAGCTGCTCGCGGCGATCGATCCTGTCCGCATTCCGCAGCATATTGCCGTCATCATGGACGGCAATGGGCGATGGGCAAAAGCCCGCGGCAAAGCGCGTATCTTTGGCCATCGCGAAGGTTCGGAATCGGTCAGGGCGATCATCGATACGTGTGCGCGGATGGAGGTCAAGGCGATCACGCTCTACGCATTTTCGACTGAGAATTGGAAACGGCCGAAGAACGAAGTTACCGGCCTGATGTCGATGCTTAAGCGGGTTCTCAAACGCGAGTTGAAAACTCTACACGGCAACAATATTCGTTTTCAGGCGATCGGCAACCTTTACGGGCTTGCTCCGGATGTGCAGGCCGAACTTGCGGCCGCGACGGCGTTTACAGCGGAAAATAACGGAATGGTATTGAGCGTCGCACTAAATTACGGCGGGCGGGCAGAAATTGTCGAAGCTGCAAAAAAAGCAGCGGAAAGGGGCGAAATATCGGAGGAAACGATTGGACAAAACCTATACACAAAAGGTCTGCCCGATGTCGATCTGATGATCCGCACAAGCGGCGAATTTCGTGTCTCAAACTTTTTGCTGTGGCAGATCGCTTACAGCGAGATCTACGTAACACCCGTGCTATTCCCCGATTTTCGACGGCCGCAAATTTTCGAAGCGATCATCGATTACCAAAAACGCGACCGTCGTTACGGCGGCATCAAGAAATGAAAACACGCATTCTGACAGCCCTCATCGCCCTGCCGGTCATTATCGCATCGATCATATTGCCGCTGTGGTGGCCGCAGACGGTGTGGATATTTGTTGGTATCGCGGCACTTGCACTCGCTGCCGGACTATTCGAATTTTATTCTTTAACGAAAAAGCTGGAGCTACAAGCCGACGCGGCTATCGGATATTTAGGAGCGGCGGCATTATTTGTCGGATTTGTCTTTGACGCACCGGCAAAGGCCCCTGATCTGTTGCTTGCGACGCTCGCCGGTTTTACCATCATCCTGCTTATTTCGCAGACTTTTCGGTTTAAGGCTGACTTTTCCAAGATGCTGACCGGCATCGGCGTGACGATGCTCGGCGTGATCTATGTCGCGTTCATGGGCGGATTTTTGGTGTCGATCAGGACAGGGTTTGAGAATATGCCTGGCC
>JBEBGA010000457.1:0-2082 GCA_040081695.1 Pyrinomonadaceae bacterium | reverse complement strand
ACACCTGAGCGTGTTCGGGGATACACGCCTCTTGCCATGAAGAATGTGGCAGCCGATACCACATTTAATTATCAGGCCACGCGGCTCAATGGCGAACGATTTTATCTTGGCAGTCAAGTGACCGGCCGCGAACTTTGGATCAAAGTGGAAATGGTTTCGTTCGACGACACTACCCAAAGCGTGGTGACGAGAGACATTACGGCCGATTTTCTGAGTCTCGGTGTAACAGAGCAAGCAGTAGAGATTCGAGATTCGTCAAACGCGGTCATGTTCAAGGTGACGAACGCCGGGTATTCAGATACGGCGCCAAGCAGTTCTCTAACCGCGACATCCGCCCAATCAGCCTCGACTGGAACTGACAGCAGATCGGTCATCAAACTTCAAAGATTTGTAATTCGGGGGCCGCAAATTCCTACTGCGGGAACCTCTTATACAACCTATTACGCTCCGGCGGGAACGCAGCCATTCAATGTTGTTGAGCGTTATAGTTCCGCAGATGCGGCCAAGTTGGCCGCTGGCTGTTCATCCGGTTGCACGCTTGTTGACGCGGATGCCGGATTGGATACAGGAGATAGCTTTTATGAGCGAGACGCTCATCTAAAGCTCGCCACAGTTAATGCCGCAACGAATCGGGCGGTGGTCCCGTTTCCAATAAAGATGTTTGATACCCGTGAAGGGGCATATTTTGACGAAAATAGCACTACCTATTACACGAGCACAACCAATCTGACGCGAAATGGCCTGATGAGCGTTATCGACATTGATTTAGCGAATCTAAGGCGTTTCTTTCGCGGTGATTTTAATGGCCTTTTCCCGACCACGACTCCGTTTGCGGCCTTGAATGGCGGAGTCGGCCTCAGAAATGCAGATGTACCTCAACGTGAGGGCTGGGTTTTCTATGTTTCCGATCGCCGCGGCGATGCCGATTTTGACGGAGAGTTCGACATGGAAGACATCTATAGTGCTGCTCCGGGAAATGGAGGTTCGCTTGAGCCTGGAGAAGACATCAACATTAACGGATCTCTCCAGACGGCTTACGGAGCGGAAACCGAGCGCTACAACACGAATACTATCGCTCCTGATCTCGGAGCGGTTCAGGATCACAAGTATTATCGGCGTGCGGTTCGGCTGATCAACGGCACCACGATTCCGGGCGTATATGATGCGGCTACTCCAGGGAATACCCGTGGATTTTCGTTTGCTTCCGAGAATGGAGTTTATGTGCAGGGCAATTACAATGCCACAGGTGTAGCCAGTGTTCCCGCCTCTGCGAACACACCATACTCCGATTACTTGCCATTCAATAGTGCGACCCACGTTCCAGCTTCTATTGTTGCTGATGCGGTAATGGTTTTGTCGAATTCGTGGAACGATTCTCAGTCGTTCTCCGCTCCGTACAGTAAATCGAGTCGGGTAGCGTCGACGACGCACATGCGATTCGCGATGATAGCCGGTGACACGATAACAAGCATCGAGGCGTCTCCTCATCAGGGTGGAACTGACGAACGACTTAACGGCGGTCTCCACAATTTTAAGCGATTCCTTGAGGATTGGGGGGCGAGTCGGCTCGACTACACGGGTTCGCTAATTAACCTATACAACTCGCACAATAACAACGGCTCGTTTAAATGCTGCAACACGGTGTATAGCCCACCGCGAAGAAACTGGGTTTTTGACGCGACCTTCCTCGATCCGGCACGCCTGCCGCCCGGAACGCCGTTCTTCCAGTACGTGCAGACGACTGGATTCCAGCGGACGAACGATTAGAATAGTGCGATTGCATACGCAAAACCGGCGATCTGGAATTCCAGAGTCGCCGGTTTTGCATTTGATAATTTGCGATCGATGATTATTGGATGGGACTTCGATCTTTCAAGTGTCCGACCGGCATATATCGATAGTGTATCGCCACCAGGACGCCAAAAATACCACCGACGATTACCAGAAGACCGGTGATCTTTAGGTAGTTGACAAAATTCCCCAAGCCCAGAATCCACCACAAGACGCCCATTCCAACTCCGCCGGCGGCGAAGAATGCGGGTATCTTTAGAAACTGATAGGTAAAACGTCGTGGTTTGGCTT
>JBEBGA010000124.1:0-8179 GCA_040081695.1 Pyrinomonadaceae bacterium | reverse complement strand
GGTGTTTGGGACATTTTGAAATCGCCTGTCGTTACTGAAAAGAGCGTCATTCTGAAAGAAGATTCGACGGACGAGGATAGCGGACGCAAGGCTGGCCAGGTATTGACCTTTAAGGTCGATAAAAAGGCTACAAAGCCAGCGATCAAGGCCGCTATCGAAGAGATCTTTAATGTAAAGGTCGCAGCGGTCCGTACGGTCCAGTACGATGGAAAAGTTAAAAAGCGTGGACGCATCGAAGGACGTCGTCCGGCTTGGAAAAAGGCTTATGTGACCTTGAGAAAGGGCGAGCCGATGGTTGATTACGCAGAAGCGATCTAAGGAAGTAGTCAGTAGCCGGTAGCCAGTAGCCAGAATTAAGAAAAGAGCGACTGACAACCGACAACCGACAACCGACAACTGTTATGGGAATCAAGAGATTAAAACCGACATCACCGGCCAGGCGTTATCAAACGTACCTGACCCGCGATGAGTTGACAAAAGGGGCAGTACCCGAAAAATCACTGCTCGAGCCGAAAAAGAAAATTTCCGGCCACAATAACGACGGCCGTATCACGGTTCGCCGTCGCGGCGGAGGGCATAAGCGTCATTACCGTATTATCGATTTCAAACGCGATAAATCGGGCATTCCGGGCAAGGTCGCTCAGCTTGAGTACGATCCGAACCGCAGCTCGCACATTGCTTTGATCAATTATCTCGACGGCGAAAAGCGATACATCCTCGCCCCTGTCGGATTAACGGTCGGAACGATGATCGTCAGCGGCGAAGATGCTGATATTTTGCCGGGTAACGCTCTGCCGATCAAAAATATCCCGCTCGGTACACAGGTTCATAACATTGAGCTGCGTCCGGGTAAAGGCGGCCAGATGGTCCGCTCGGCTGGTGGTTTTGCTCAGATCGTTGCTAAAGAGGGCGATCATGCACAGCTCAGAATGCCTTCGGGTGAGGTTCGCAAAGTTCCGGTCGTCTGTATGGCGACAGTTGGACAGGTCGGCAACACCGAGCATGAAAATGTTTCGCTTGGTAAAGCCGGACGTTCACGCTGGATGGGCAAACGTCCTAAGGTTCGCGGCGTCGCCATGAACCCGGTCGATCACCCGCACGGCGGTGGTGAAGGTAAAACATCAGGCGGACGTAATCCGGTAACCCCTTGGGGTAAACCGACTCGCGGTTATAAAACACGTCGCAATAAGCGCACGGATAATATGATCGTTAAAGACCGGAGGAGAAAGTAATTTCAAATCTCAGGTTTGATACTTAAGAAAAAGATATGCCACGTTCATTAAAGAAAGGACCATTTATCGATCTCAGCGTTCAAAAGATGCTGCGACGTATCGCGGACGGAGGTCCGAAACCGCAGGCGATCAAAACTTGGTCGCGACGCTCGACGATCACGCCGGAAATGGTCGGATTGACCTTTGGCGTTCACAACGGCAAACGCCACATCCCGGTATTTGTTACCGAGAATATGGTTGGCCACAAGCTTGGTGAGTTTTCGCCGACGCGTATGTTTAAGGGCCACCCGGGTACTAAAGCGGAGAAGATGGCTAAGAGGAAATAGTGATGAGTGATGAGTGATAAGTGATGAGTTTTAGATTCACCGTTCACCGTTCACCGTTCACAGTTAACTAGTATGGAAGCTGTAGCAAAAACAAAATATCTGAAAGGCAGCCCTCGCAAAGCGCGGCTTGTGATCGATCTGATCCGCGGCGTGAGAGTGTCGAGAGCCTTGTCGATCCTTAAATTTACGGACAAGCGGGCGGCAGATCCGATCGCTCAGTGCCTGAATTCGGCAATTGCGAACGCGACGTTCAAGGCGGAGAAAGAAAACATTGCAATCGATCCGGACGATCTATGGATCAAGCTTTGCTTTGTCGATATGGGGCCGCACAAACACCGCAGCCGCATGCGTCCGGCCCCGCAAGGACGTGCATATCGTGAACAGAGGCATTATTGCCACATCACGATCCACGTGACGAGCGAAGAAAAGCCGAAGACCGAGAAAGAATTGGCAATAGCTGAGTCAATGGCGAAACGCCCGGTCGGCAAGAAGCTTGCTGCTAAGGCAGCTGGTAAAGATACCAAGAAAGCCAAGACTGAAAAGGTCGAGACCAAAAAGCCTGTGGCTGAAGAGGTCGTAGCGGCACCGGTAGAAGAAGTGGTCGAGACGGTCGCGGTCGAAACGGTTGAAACCGCTCCAGTCGAAGAAACGACGGTCGAGACAGCAGCGGTCGAAGCTGCTCCGGTCGAAGAAACGGTCGAAGAAGCCGCAACTGAAGAAGCTGCTGCACCTGAAACAAGCGAGGACGCTGAAAAACAGTAAATTATGGGACAGAAGGTACATCCATACGGCTTTAGGGTCGGATACAACAAAGATTGGCACTCGCACTGGTTTGCGAAACAGGAATACGCCGCATTTCTCGCTGAAGATCTACAGATCAAGCGTGATCTGAAAAAGAAATTTGCCGGCGGCGGTGTCTCGCATATCGATATCGAGCGTGCAGCCACCCGTTTGAAGATCGTCATTTACACTTCGCGTCCGGGTATCATCATCGGCCGCAAAGGTGCTGAGATCGATGCTCTTCGTGAGGAACTTGAGAGAAAGACGGGCCGTGAAGTGATGGTGTCGATCCTTGAGATCAAGCATCCTGAGCTTAACGCTCAGCTTCAGGCTGAAAAGATCGCACAGCAGCTCGAAAAACGTATTATGTTTCGCCGTGCTATGAAAAAGACGATCGAGGAAACTCTTCGTTTCGGAGCACAGGGCATTAAGGTTATGATCGCGGGCCGTTTGAACGGTGCTGAGATCGCGAGAACCGAATGGTCGCTGCAGGGCCGCTTGCCGCTGCACACATTGCGTGCCGATATCGATTTTGGATTCGCTGAGGCGTTGACCACATTTGGCATCATCGGTGTCAAAGTTTGGATCTATCGCGGTGAGATCCTCGATCCGAATGCTTCGATGGCACGCGGAACGACGACCGACCCGATGAACGAGGTCAAGGTCGACCGAAATGCGATGAGAGAAAGACGTCCGCGAAGGGACGACAGACGATAGTGAATAGTGAACAGTGAACAGTGAATAGTGGCGGAAAATTCTGACTACTGACTACTGACTACTGACTACTGGAGTTTTATTATGTTACAGCCTAAAAAGGTCAAACGCCGCAGAGTAATGAAAGGCCGTATGCGCGGAAAAGCGACACGCGGCGAAAAGCTCAGCTTTGGTGATTTTGGTCTTATGACATTAGAAGCGGCGTGGATCACTGACCGCCAGATCGAAGCGGCCCGTATCGCAATGACGCGTCACGTCAAACGTGGCGGCAAGATCTGGATCAGAATGTTCCCGGATAAACCGATCACCAAGAAACCGGCCGAAACTCGAATGGGTTCGGGTAAAGGTGCCCCGGATCACTGGGTTGCCGTGGTCAAACCGGGTCGTATTCTCTATGAGATCCAGGGAGTCGAAGAAACATTAGCACGAGAAGCCTTTCGTCTCGCTGCTCAAAAGCTGCCGATCAAGACAAGGTTTGTCAATCGTGCAGACCTCGAGGGAGGCGTAGTTTAGAAAGATGAAACGCAAAGAACAGCTCGAACAGCTCACAGGTATGAGCACCGAGGAACTTAAAGATCAGGCAGATGCACTCAAAGAGTCTTTATTCCGCTTGAAATTCCGCAAGACCTTGGGTGTTGGCGAAACGGTCAATGACATTCGCCGCGAAAAGAAAACATTGGCGAGAGTTTATACCTTGCTTAATAACAAAGATGTGAAGGGCGAGGCCCCTAAAGCCTAGTCCGCACGGGAAAATATAATGCCAAGAAAGAAAAAAGACGAAGAAATAGCAGCCGAAGGCGTCGAAACAGCCGTTGAGGAGACCGTGGCCGAAGAGACCGCAGTCGAAGCTCAGGCCGAAGAAGCGGCACCGGCCGTCGAAGCAGATGCGGTCGAAGCGACTGCTGCCGAAGAAAAGCCTAAGAAAGCTGCCAAGGCACCAAAAGCAAAGGCTGATAAAAAAGCTGACGCTGGTACGGACGCGACGGTAAAGGTCCATAAGCGGGCTGAGAAAGTAGGCATCGTTGCTTCGGACAAGATGGATAAAACGGTCACCGTTCGCGTTGACCGCCTCGTCAAGCATCCGATCTATCGCAAGTACGTCAAAAAGCGCAAGAAATTTATGGCGCATGACGACCTCGGAGCAAAGATCGGCGATAAGGTAAAGATCGTAGAAACGCGGCCCCTTTCGGCAAGAAAGCGTTGGCGTGTTGTTGAGATCCTTCATAAGGCAGAGCTATAAATCGGTAGGCAGTAGCAGTAGCAGGGGGCAGTAAAGGCCAACTGGCAACTGACCACTGACCACTGACAACTGGAGTAAAGATATGATTCAGATGCAGACCTCGTTAACGGTCGCAGACAATTCAGGTGCAAAGCGGGTCGTTATGATCATGCCGGTCGGCGGTTCGACGGCAAAGATCGCACGGCTTGGCGACACGATCAAGGTGACGGTCAAAGAGGCTTCGCCCGACGGCACTGCTAAAAAGGGTAAGGTTTACAACGCTGTTATCGTCAGGACCCGAAAGGAAGTTCGCCGCAAGGACGGAACTTATATTCGCTTTGACGAAAACGCAGCCGTCCTTATCAAAGAAGATGGCACACCGGTAGGAACGCGTGTTTTTGGCCCCGTGGCCCGCGAACTGCGTGAAAGGAATTTCATGAAGATCGTGTCATTGGCACCAGAGGTTATCTAAACGTAATGCAGAGTGCACAACGCACAATGCAGAATTTAAGAGTGAAGAAATGAAAACTGCAAAGACAGGAACAGTAAATAGCAGGATCAAGCGCGGCGACCAGGTCGTGTTTATAGCGGGCAAGGAGTATAACCGTTATGACAGCGCCGGTACTCGCCAGCCGTATCGCGGCAAGGTGATCGCGGTCGATGCCCGCAACGGCAAGGTCAAGGTCGAGGGAGCGATGATCGTCAAACGTCACCGCAAACCGGTACCGCAGCTCAACCGCGAAGGCGGCATATTTGAGCAAGAGGCTTGGGTCAGCTCGTCAAACGTAGCTTTGATCGATCCGGAAACGGGTAAGCCGACCAAGGTCAAATACGAGATCCGTGACGGAAAGAAAGTGCGTGTTGCTAAGAGCGGCAAGCTTATCCCGGAAACTGCTTGGGCCAAGAAAGAAGGCAAGAAAGCGGTTGAGGATGACGAAGCAACTGCAGAAGAGGCGAAATAGTTTTATCGTTTGGAAACGGAATATTTCCGGGACCCAAACAAACGGAAGATAAGAAAATGGCTAGATTAAGAGAAAAATACAAAAAAGAGATCGCTCCGGCTTTGGCCAAAGAGTTTGATATCAAAAACCCGATGGCGATCCCCAAGATCGAAAAGGTTGTCGTGAACATGGGCCTCGGCGAAGCTTCGGCAAACGCTAAGATCCTGGATGTCGCAACCGAAGAGCTAAAAGTCGTGACCGGCCAAAAGCCTGTTGTTACCAAGGCAAAAAAGTCGATCGCAGCTTTCAAACTGCGTCAGGGTATGGCTATCGGTACGATGGTCACGCTGCGTGGTGAGAGAATGTACGAATTCTTAGACCGTCTGATCTCAGTCGCTCTGCCTCGTGTACGCGATTTTCGCGGCATTTCAGGCAAGGCTTTTGACGGACGCGGAAATTACACACTCGGTATCCGCGAGCAGTTGATCTTTCCGGAGATCGATTTTAACAAGGTCGATAAGACCCGCGGTATGAATATTTCGATCGTCACGACGGCTCGAAATGACGATGAGGCCCGCTCGCTGCTGAAAGCGATCGGTATGCCGTTCAGACAATAAGAAAATGGCAAAGATAAGCAAAATAGTTACAAACGAACGCCGCAAGGAAAAGGTCAAGCTCTGGTCGGCCCGCCGTGCGGAGGCAAAAAAGATCATCAATAACCCTAAATCGACGGTCGAAGAAGTCGATGCAGCGGTGATAAAGCTGCAAAAGATGCCGCGGGACGGCAGCCCGATCAGGGTCCGCAACCGCTGTTCGCAGACGGGACGGTCGCGTGGGTTTTTGAGGAAATTTGGTATTTCCCGCATCGCTTTGCGTGAATTGGCCCTCGAAGGCCAGATCCCGGGCGTTGTTAAATCGAGCTGGTAGTTTAGAGTTCCGCCTCTTGGCGGCAGAATACTTAAGTGGAGGCCTGCTGAAGCAGGGACTCCAAACTGAGTTTACGGAGTAAAAGAGACATGACAGATCCAATAGCCGATATGCTGACGCGAATTCGCAATGCAATTGCAGCGAATCACACACGCGTTGATATCCCGGGCTCAAAGTTAAAGATGGAATTGGCCCGCATCCTCAAGGACGAGGGCTACATCAACAGTTACACGACCAAGGGCGAAGGCGTTAAATACATGATCCGTGTATTTCTTCGCTACGATGCCAAAGGCGTTTCGTCGATCACGCATTTATCGCGTGTCTCGAGCCCCGGACGACGTGTCTATGTCGGCTCGGACGCGATACCTAAGGTTCTCGGCGGCTACGGCGTAAATATCGTTTCGACGTCGCAGGGACTTATGAGCGGCAAACAGGCTCGCGCAGCACATATCGGCGGCGAGATCCTGGCAGAGGTTTATTAAGAAGTTGTCAGTAGTCAGTTGTCAGTTGTCGGCGAAGATCCGAAAAACTGACGACCGACAACCGACAACCGACAACTGAGAAAGATTATGTCAAGAGTAGGAAAAAAACCGATCTCGATACCGTCCGGTGTGACCGTGACGATCAATGAATCGGAGATGGAAGTCAAAGGGCCAAAAGGCACATTGCGTAGCCCGATCCCGGCTGGTGTCACCTTTAAACAAGAGGACGGCGTACTAACGGCAGAGCGTTCGGGCGACGATGTTGCGGCGTTTCACGGACTCGCGAGAGCATTGGCAAACAACGCGATCGTCGGCGTGACCGAAGGGTTTACAAAGGATCTCGATATCGTCGGCGTTGGTTATAAGGCTGATGTTCAGGGTAAAAAGATCTTGTTTGCACTCGGATATTCGCACCCGATCGATTACCCTTTGCCCGACGGCGTTGAAGCCAAGGCAGAGCGTGTAAATTCAAAGACGACGATCAACCAGTATCAGACAACGATCACGCTGAGCGGCATTGACAAGCAGTTGCTTGGACAAGTCGCGGCCGAATTGAACCGTCTGCGTAAGCCCGATGCTTACAAAGGCAAAGGCGTGAGATACGCGGATAAGTATTACAGATTGAAACCGGGCAAGACCGGTAAATAATTATGAATATCGAATTTCGAATGTCGAATTAAGAGGCATTCGAAATTCGGAATTCGAAATTCGAAATTTAGCTATATGGGACAGAAAAGCAGAGCAGACATCAGAGCAGGTGTTCATAGCCGCATTCGTAAGAAGGTTCGCGGTTCGGCTGACAGGCCGAGACTCGCGGTTTTCCGCAGCCTCAACCACATCTACGCGCAGGTCATTGACGACCAGAGCGGCAAGACGCTGGCGACGGCATCGACGACCGAAAAGGCGCTTGGTATCAAGGCCGGCGGTAATGTCGAGGCGGCAAAATCGATAGGAAAGGCGATCGCTGAGCGTGCCCAAAAGGCGGGCATTTCGACCGTTGTGTTCGATCGCGGCGGATATCTTTTCCACGGACGTGTCAAAGCGTTGATCGACGCCACACGCGAAGCCGGACTTAACAAGCACGAGGCAGCAGCTGCAAAGGCAGAAAAGCAAGAAGGTAATGATGAATAATAATAAGAAGATCAATCCGGGCGGTTTGCTCCTCAAGGATCAGCTGATCTCGATCAATCGAGTCACCAAGGTTGTTAAGGGCGGTAAGAATATGTCGTTTGCGGCATTGGTCGTCGTCGGTGATGAGGCCGGACACGTTGGTTTTGGAACCGGAAAGGCAAAGGAAGTGCCGAACGCGATCAAGAAAGCGGTCGAAGCAGCCAAAAACAGCCTGATCCGCGTGCCGCTTATCGATGGTACGCTGCCGCATGAACTGATCGGCAAATACGGTGCAGGACGAGTCTTGCTCAAGCCGGCATCAGAGGGAACAGGCGTTATCGCCGGTGGAGCCGTGCGTGCAGTATTGCAGTCGCTAGGCGTTCACAACGTTCGCACCAAGATCCTTGGTTCGAACAACCCGCACAACGTCATTCGCGCAACATTTAAC
>JBEBGA010000456.1:0-2086 GCA_040081695.1 Pyrinomonadaceae bacterium | reverse complement strand
CCGACTGCTTTCCTGCTGCCTCGAAAGCTAGAGGCAAGACACGTGTTTCGTTTCACAGCGCGTGCCACTTTTTGTTTCAGATGAAACACGCTGAAACAAGCCGACCTTTCGCGTCGAAGCCAGTAAACATTGGCATCCCGAACGTCACACAAAGGTATTTCAGAGCTCCGGATGACCGAGAATCCTGTTTCACGTGTTTCATCGCCTGTGTCGTCCTGAAAAAAGTTGACACTTTCAGGTGGTGATCCTGATATAGGTTTCCACTTTTGTTTTAGTCCTGAGCAAGGTTTACAGTTCCTCCTTTTTTGTTGGTTTGTTTGCGATCTTTTCTCTCTCAGGCCGCGGCCTGAGAGAGAAAGTTATTGGCTGGACAATACGATTTCCAGCGTTTCTTGAGCTCACCGGTTTTGGCATGTGCCTCGGCCGGGGTCAGCATGTCGATCGACAGGTGCGGTCTCAGGTAATTGTAAGTCGTGACCGCCTCAGCGACCTGCCGTGTTGCTTCCCTAAAGTTCGAAAAGCTTTTGGCCAACAGTTCCTGTTTTAGAATACCGTTTACCCGCTCAGCAATTGCGTTCTCCAGAGGATCGCTCTTCTGGCTCATGCTGATGCGGATCTTCCTGCCGATCAGCTTCATATATTCGGAGCTGTAATACTGCAGCCCCCGATCCGAATGGTGTATCAATCCCTTCCGGTCCGGGTTGCCTCTCAAAGCCATCCTCAGTGCCGCCACCGGTCCTCTTGCCGTCAGATCGTCGTTCAGACAGTAACCCACGATCTTTCGCGAATACGCGTCCGTCACAAGGCTTAAGTACCCGAATCCTTCTCCTATCCTGATGTAGGTTATATCGCTCACCCACAGTTGATTGCTCGCCGTCGGCGTGAGATCACGTGCCAGATTCGGGTAACGCCTCATCCAAAAGGCCGAGAACGTTGTCTTCGGGTGCTTTCGCCTTCTTCTGCGAACGAGCATCGAGTGTTCCCGCAGCAGGTCGTACAAAGCGTCACGGCCCATCCCCACCGAGTGCTCGCCTGCGAACGTCGCCGTCATGTGATGCAGCTTTCTCACCCCTATCCGCTTCTGCTGTGTGCGTATCCTCATCACTTCCTGCAGAATCAACTCCGCACCCAGTGCTTTCCCCTCGACAACCGTCCGTCGCTTGTAATATGCCTGTCTCGTGTAGCCAAGCAGCCGGCAGGACGCGTCCAGGCTTCGTCCCTTGCCGTCTGTGCCGCCGCTTTCCTGCGTCAGCGTCACCGCTTGGCTCCAGACTTTTTTCTTATCGGTATCTCGAACTGCTCCTCCGCGATATCGATCATCGCGTTCAGCAGCTTGTTGTGCAACCGGGCTTCTTCCAACTCCCTCCGGAGCTGCCGTAAATCCGTCGATAGACTCGCGTCTTTTTCCACCAACGCTCGCCACACCTCCTGCCCCGCCTCAACCTCTTGGTTCGGCCCTTCCCCTCTCTCGTACTCCTTCACCCACCGGTGTATTGTCGAGAAACTGACCCCGTGCCTCCGCTCCAACTCCCGCAGCGTCACCCCACCTCTCAAATACTCCGCCACCACTTCCGCCTTCTTCTTTTCTTGTCCCATTTGTCCCAATTTAATCTGTAAACCTATTTCAGGACAAGACAGTGTTTCATCGCTCTGTTTTCAAAGATCGTTTTGGAAGGTGGGTGAGCACGAATCTATCCGTGAACAAATACCGTCCGTGAGAATTATCGCTCGTGTCCTCGTACTTGGAAATATCAGATCGCGCGAAATATGCGGGATGGAACGATTTGGATGATTTGCACGATTTGGATGCTACGTAATTAGAACCGCTCGGATCCTTGAGGCGGCATTTGACAGCTTCGATAGCCAAGAGTATTTTAAATCGAAACCAAATCCAAAGAAATCGTAGTTGTCGCTTTAAGTTGCATTCGCTGTTGAGCGTCAACATTTGTGTTTTGGATCACTCTTATATATGGTGACTGCCGATGACCTGCGGGATACTTACGAAGAAGCCCGTTCCGGTAAACGTGCCCGAACGGCCCTTCCTAATTCCGGCAAGCTTATACGATTGCCGGGGCTAAAGTTGCAT